>NZ_FNOL01000029.1:0-70128 GCF_900106655.1 Variovorax sp. YR634 | reverse complement strand
CCATCGCCCAGTTCTACGACGACGGGCAAGCCATCGACGAGATCAATGGTGTTTGACGCGGTATCCGCGTCAAGATGACATGACCGGTCGCTTACTCCGTAGAAGCAGTAGAAGATCTTCAGATGGGGCACTGATTAAGGGAGAGCAAGTTGTTGTTCCACTGGCCGTCTGCGTATGTACGAAGGTATGGCAGCTTTCCCGCCTCCCGGACGACGCCGATATCAGCGCGCTTATTGCTCTCCGGGGCCCACACGAAGAAGGTGTTGCTCTTGTCCTCGATGCTGGCGATGACCTGCTCGCGCGTCCACATCCACCGCCCGGCTGGATTACCTAGGTGTGTGATGTGCTCATGCGGGCTTTGCGGGTTCGGCTTGACGATGCAGGTGACTTGGACGTCGGTCATAACGTTCTCCTAAAGTTTTCCAATCAGAGGGGAGGACTTCGCAGCGGTGAATCGGTGCGCTGCTGCGTTCACTTTCGAGGTTCCTTGCGGACACCTTTGAAGGGGTCTCCATCCTTCTTCTGGTCCATGAAGCGGCCGTCGTCGGCGTCGCGCTTGGTCCAAGTCTGGTTCTGAGGGTTGAAGACCTGCGAGCGGTCGCGCACCGCGCCGCGACGGGCGTTGTCACCGATGGGGGCGTTCTTAGCCATGCTAGTGTCCTTTCAGACTTCGATGTGGTGAGTCCAGCTCGGCAATCCGCTGCGGGACAGGAAATCGACCAAGGGAGGACTGCCGAAAAACTGCAGCCGACCGCCTGATGTGAAAGCGAGGGCCGCCTGGTCTACGCGCAGGTCCGACGCTCGGGCCCGAGCCGTAAGCTGGGCGAGCAGGGCCGAATTGTCCGACTTGCTCCCGGAGGTTGACTTGGCGTCAAAGATACAGAAGTTGATCCAACCACCGTTTTGGGCACGTTCCCGCAGGTGGGCGAAATTGATCCTCATGATGCACTCCTTACCCGGCTTCGTCCGAGCGTGGAGCGTATTGTTGAGGGGGTGGTGGCTCAAATACTGAGCTACCTTGCGGCCTCTGGAGCGTACAGTTGTGCTGCAGCGCACAAAGCATCGTGGACACATTTGCGGAGTTCCGGCGGAGCGAGAACTTCTACGTCTGATCCATACCGCATAAGGTCCATGACGAGTTCCTCGTCGTTGGAATACGGTACTTCCAGGATGTAGCTTCCATCCTCCAAGCGCCGGTCGGTTTGGTCCGGGTGCCAAGTCTCCAAGGCCACCCACCTAGCGCGCTTGGGGGTGAACTTCATCACCGCTCGATGCATCGCCTTACCAGCGAAGATCCCGTAGCCGCTCTGGAAATGCTCCCGCATTTCTTCACGACTGACTTTGATGGCTGGCTCGTAGACCACGCTGATGTTTTCGATTGCTTCCAAGGCAAATGAGCGCAACTCACCGCGCATGTGACACCAAGCGTCCAAGACCCAGTTATCTCTGTAATGAACAAGTTGAAGGGGGGAGATGGTGCGCTCCGTACGCTCTTCCTTATCTCGGCGCAGATAGTGCAGAGCCAGCCGATTGCCTTCCAGAAGCGCAGTTGCGACAACCGTGAAGTGCTTCGGTTGAACCTTTCTGGGCGCAAAGTGAATCAGCTTGACCTTGCGCTCTATCTGCTTGGCGGACTTGCCGCCAGCTGTGAGAATTGAGCGCAAGCGATTCTTCATGGGGGTTAGGTGATCCTCCAAGAGGCCAGGCTGAATTCCCTCGACCAGATCCAGCATCATTAGAAGCGCGAACACCTCGGATGCATCGAACCAGAGGCCGGGCAATTCAAATCGGTCACCGTCCGGTGACTCTTGAACGAAATAACGCTGCTTATGGTGATCCCACTCAATCGGGCACCGCATACGGTCTCTCAGAAACTCGATGTCTCTCTTTACAGAGGCGACCGATACTTCAAGCTCGTGCTTCAAATCACTCATCGTGACACCATTCTTGCGACGGGCCAAGCGCACGATCTTGTCTAAGCGGTCGAGTCCAACTTTTACCGTACGAGCCTTTTTGGCTGGCGTCGATGAACTGCCCGAGGTGCCGGGCTTGGGCTCCGCCGATTTTCTGAGCACGGCCGGCATTTCGGTCCCGTCAGTTCGCCAACGCAAGCTGCAGGGGTCGTCCGCGCAACTCGAACAAGCCCATGACAAGCATGACCATGGCAAGCGTGTCCAACTCACAATATCGGAAGAGGGCGTCCCGGATGGCCGTGCGCTCCGCATCTGTTAACTCGGAGAACTGCGTGAAGTTCCAAGCCGTCATTGCCAAGCCTCCTTGATTGATGGTCGCTTCGTCATCGTCGCCGGCAAGGCGGATCAACATGTCATTGAGGGCTGCGTGGCCGGCATCAAAAATGGGCGGCAGCGTCTTATACGGATCATTCTGGCGAGCGGACTGCAACCAGACATGCTTGTCCTCGGGGCTGAAGTTATGACTTGTAATGGCAGCGCTGCCGAATACACCAGGCTGAGAAAATAGCGCTGCGATCCCCTTTGCATCGTTCAGGATGGCTGGAAGGATGTACTTGAGAGAGATGCTGCCACCTGCAACCTTGGAGTAGTAACCGTCCTTCACCAATGCGTAGAGGTCGATCATCGACCTCAGACCAGGTTTGATGCCTTGCTTTGCTTCGGCACCACTTGGCTCAGTGATGAGATCGATAAAGTCCAGGAGTTGGCTTCGATCAGCTTCTTGGCTCTCGGCAATGATGCGCCGAAGCGAGCGCAATATCGTGTTCTCGTGGTTGTGATACCTAAATACTGTGCCGTGCAGCGTCCCATCTGGCATCAAGGCCTGACGAAGAGCACGAACAAAACTCACATTGGGATAGGTCGCCGGGTCAACGCTTATCCACTGAGTTGCATGTCGTACCTTTACCGAGACTCGGTCAACTCTCTCTAAGATGTGATGGCTGAATTGGAAAGCAAGCGGCTCGTATGGACGCATTCCCTTGAAAAAAGGTAAGGCAGTTGTCGACGTCTCGAAGTCAATCATGTGCAGCGGCCAGACCCAGCCGTCCATGTCCTCCAAGCGCGCCTCACTCAGGACGAATGAAGGACCGCCTCTGAACGCCTCAACCTGTGCCATCCGTCTCTCAAAGGCATTCATGCCCGCTGTCGCGCTCACTTTTGCTGGGCGAACGTCGTCCGATTGCACATCGAAGATGAATGCTCGTTTGGCATCCAGTACCCTGGCAGCCATACTGATTGAGCCAGCAGCGCCTCCCCATATATCAATCGAAAGAGGATTGCGGCGATCCATCGGATCTCCGTTTCCTGCCAACAGGTCAGTGGCAATGGCCTTCTGCCAGCACTCGTGAACTCCACTTCTCGCAGAGTCCTCATGCCCGGCACGGAATTCGCAGCTTTTACAGATCTTAGACACGCCGCCAAAGAATGCTTCTGAAGATTCCTGAGTACCCGCGGCCCATCGCATGAATGCTTCCAAGCTCTGGTTGTGAGGGGCAGGTACGCCCAAGACACTCAGTGGTGCACTCCTGAGCTTGTCTACGACGTCGCCGACATCCTCCTCACGCAAGATGTTCAAGTTAGCAACGGCCTCGAGACTGAATTGCGAGGACAGGTTCACTGCAACGCTTCGATTCGCCACGTCGGGGACGATCCGAAAATACTGATGCAGGCCGTCCACAAGGCACTCAGCCTCTGGGTTCACTAGCAGCAGCTTCGGGACAATGGTGAACCCTGGGAAAGCGTGCTCCGCGACCAATGTTTGGAAGGCTACGTCATATATGTAAGGGCGCCACTCTGGAGTCGAAAAACGCTGCTGGACATCAGCATTCTTGCAACTCTTTGACTTCACCTCAATAAGCTCTATCCGGTTGCCATCTCGCACAAGGATGTCCACTCGAACAAAGTATGTCTCGTAGGCGACAGCGGCTTCTGCAATGACAACCCGGCCAGGTTGCTGCAGACGCACGTTGGTCTGCCGGATGGATTCTTCTTTGTCGAGGGTGTCCACCGTAATCTGAGCACCATACGGGTCCGGGTGATATCGGAACTTCGCTAGGGCGCCGACCTGATGGCCACCGTCTGCTAGGGCCGCCAGGAATTCATTGCCGTCATTCTTGTTGCGGTATCCATTCGTGACTTTGGCGTAGTGCAGCTTCGTAGGGCAATCGAGCGCTAGCTTGAAGCGCGATTTTGTCAGTGGACCGGTCATCGGAGTTCCTCCAAATCTCGTAACTGCTAAGCCGACGCGCAGAAGTGTCTGTAAAGTTGCAGATGCACTGCAATCTCGCCGAGCAGGTTGTCGAAGGGGGACCTGTACCAAAAGCTGCCCACGGCCAATGCAACTGAAGAAGCGCCGCGCACAGGGGCATCTTGGTGCTCATAGCACAACAAGTTTGGGATCGGCATAGGAACCCTCCTCTGCGCGACATTAGCGCAGAGAAAAGTTCTAGGACATCCCGCCTTTGTGGGATGCCCTACCCCAGCCCACTCTCCTGCAACAACATCTCTGCCTCCCGCGCCAAGCCCGCAGCAATCCAGAGCATGCGGTCCCGGTACATCTCCCCTGCTTCCTCGAACCACCCGTTGCCATCGCCGCAGCAAACACCACAGCAGCGAGTCCAGCTGCGCCAGTTCGATTTCCAGGAGTGCCCTTGCTTCGTCGCTTGTCCGCGTGGCGGGTTTCGACGAGCCGCGTGTGCGGTGGCGGGAAAATTAGGGCAGAGCGAGCAGGGTAAGCGCCCAAGCGAGTCGTGCTTGACGCTTACTAACAAATTCCCGGCATGACCGGCACTCTATGATGCGCGCGCGCCAGCCTCGGCCCCCACCAAGGCAGCAGCGCCCGCAACCAGCATCGCCATGGCCCCAACGGCAATCTGAGTGAGCAGCAGGTAGTTGCTGGTCGCCGGGAACGCCCCTCCCCTCCATCCGAATGCATAAACGGCCCAGAAGAGGACAACCAAAACGAGCCAGGCGATCAGTGAGACAACAGTGGTTGCCCGCGTGATGCGCTTTCTTCCAAGGAATGTGTGAAGGAACTTGCCGACCAGTGCACCAATCGTGGATCCCACCAGGATGGAATAGCCGAACGCTGGATCGGGCACCAGCAGTTTCGACGCCGGCACTGTCAGGATGGCGGCCAGAATCGCGCCACCGTATTCCATCAAGAGCTTCTTCATTCTCCGCTCGCCACAGTGGGGAAAGTGAACACGTACCAGACCACCTTGTCACTGGGGCTGAAGACCATGACGGGCATGTCTTTGATCTTCTCCGTCTTGGACGGAAGAGAAAACTTAACCGAGAGGCCGTCGCTGCTTGCCTTTTTGGTTTCGAGTACTAACACGCGCATCGAGTTGAATTGCGTTTTGATCAGGCTCTCCGACTTGGTGCCACGCACGCTTCCAAGGCAAGCCTTGGCGATCTCATCTGGGCTTGAAAGGATACGGGCCTCGGAGACGCCTTGCGCCTTAAGTCCCTTCAGCGTGTCTTCCTCGTTCCTCCGCAGCGCGCCCTCTGGCAGTCCGATGCAGGTGATCATGCTGGACGGAAAGTCAACTCGAAACTGAACCGTCTCGCCAACCTGCCCACGGTAGGAGCTGATGACCACGCGGCGCTGTGGCTCGCTCGGCGTTCCCTCAGGAAGCGAATACCCCGCAGCCGTAACCCAGTCGAATACCTTGCGCGTCCAGCTTCCCTCGTCAATGACGGTGGATATCTTTTTACTGGTCAGTTCACGCGTCACAAGAGCCTCGCGCAAGTCCGGCTTGCCAATAGCTCCAACGGGCGGCCGACTGTAGAAGAAGCAGCCACCAGCCTTCGGTGTGTTCAACGCACCGCTCCAGAAGCCAGCTCCTTTCCAAACGAAGTACAGCTCCGGGCCAGAAAGATTGCACACGCGATAGCTTAGGCGCTCATCCTTGGATCCCTTTGCCCCCACAGAGTCGGAAAAGAAGGTCGCCTCGAAGTTCTGTGCTTGCACACAGACTCCTTTCCCGATGTCACCGCCGCCGGCGTGGCTTAGGCAAGGCTCTTCAGCAGGGGGCCAAGCATGAGCTTGGCCGCACATCAGCAGAAGGAGAACCGGTGTCCAAGCCAAGTAGCCTCGAATCGTCATACAGGCCTCCGCGGTGGTTTGGGTGATGAATCGTCGTGAATGCAACCTAGCTTAAGACGGCCGCTCTGTACCCTCGGCAGTTACCACACGGCATCCAGCGCCGGCAAAAACTTCAACTCCGCGAGCCGTCGAAACCCCTCAGGCGTCGGATGCAATTCATTGGCCCATTGATCCTCCGCCAACGTACCCGTCGTCTTCAGCGCAACGATCTTTCCCAAGCCAGGCTCTGCCGCCAACGCGTCCTGTGCTTTACCAAAGGCAGCTACAAGATCCTCGAAGAGGTCTTTGCGCAAGGAAGCCGGGACCTGGCATTTCTCCATCGGCACCTTGAGCCAATCTGCCGGACCAAAAACACCTTCACCAGTTGCGTACGCGTTGTCATAGTTGTGGAGCACGACGACGGCAGTTGGGTTATAGGTTCTGAAGAGTTTGATCAGCCGTCGGTAGTGGCCGATGATCTTTTCCAGTGCTGTCGAAGGCTGCCCATCCGCGTAGCAGGACGGAACCGACTGACAGGCCGAGCAATTGGCCTTGATCAGCTTCGGAAAATTCTTCTGCCCCACGATGTCGTTTCCGCCACCGCTAAGCAAGAGAGCCTTGACGAGGGGGCCGCGTGCATAGAAATCGAAGGTGGCCTTGATCGACCCGGCGTACTTGCCCTGCCACTCCGAAGCCTCTGAGCCGTTGTAGCCTGCCACGACTATCGACTGCAAAACGCGGCGCGTCGCGATCTCGCCGAGCAGGTTGTCGAACGGGTACCAGAACCAAGAGTCGCCCACGGCGAGCGTTGTCGGAGACGCACCGCGCATCAGGGCATCTTGATGCCCATAGAACAAGTTCGGGATCGGCATGGGAACCCTCCTCGGCGCCACGTTAGCGCAGAGGAAAGTTCTAGGGCATCCCGCTTTTGTGGGATGCCCTACCCCAGCCCACGCTCCTGCAACAACATCTCCGCCTCCCGCGCCAGATCCGCAGCGATCCAGAGCATGCGGTCCCGATGCATCTCCCCTGCTTCCTCGAACCACCCGTTGCCGTCGCCGTAGCAACACCACAGCAGCGAGTTCAGCTGCGCCAGTTTGATTTCGAGGAGTGCCCTTGCTTCGTCGCTTGTCCTTGCGGCGGGTTTCGACGGGCCGCGTGTGCGGCGACGGGAAGATTGGGGCGTAGAACGCCCGGCCATAATTCGCTCAGCCATGTGGTGTGCTCTCCTTCAGGTAATGCACGTCATGTGGTCAGACGGCCAGGGTGTTCACGCACCCTGGCCGTCGCCATTTGTGCCTAACGTTCGCACCAATGCACGAGTGCATCGGCAACCCGCCGTGAGGCAAGGCGGTTCATTCATTCAATCGGTCGTCTTGAGGGGTGTTCCTTTTGCGGCGTTCGTCGCCCACAGGGAGGGGCGACTTGTCGATGGGGCATTCACTGTAGAGAAGCGAAGCCGCGCAAGGGAAAAGATTTCGTCGAGGATTTCTCGAATCGAAGAGATATCTGCCGGGGCGCTGCGGCGAGACACAAAGCTCTGACAGTCAGGCGGCTGTCACTCGCCAAAGCGGATCGGCACGGCGCAAAGGCAGCGTGCTTTTCGTGCCGGGCACAATCTGCGGCATGTCGACCATCACTCTGCACCTTCAGGCGCCAGCACGGCTGGGCTGCTGACGTGCGCAAGAGTCCATTTGCCCCAGGCGGCAGTGCATGCGAATCCACGAACTGAAACAACGACTCCGCGAAGCCGGCGCGGGCCCCAGCCACGAGCAGCGCATCTTGCGGCTGTGGTCGCATGCGCTGTCCCGCAACAGCGGCAGGCGTCTGCCGGGCACCTTCTTTCCGTCGTCGCTGCTGGAGGCCCTGCCCGCCATCGAGGCCGAGCTTGCGGGGCTGGCGCGCATCCACGCGGTGCACCCCGGCGCCGATGGCTCGGAGCGGCTGCTCGTGGCCCTCGCGGACGGCCAGACGGTAGAGAGCGTGTTGCTGCCTCGCGATGGCCTGTGCGTGTCTTCGCAGGTCGGGTGCGCCGTGGGGTGCCAGTTCTGCATGACGGGCCGCGACGGCTTGCTGCGCCAGGTAGGAAGCGCAGAGATCATTGCCCAGGTCGCTCTCGCGCGCATGCGCCGGCCGGTGCGCAAGGTGGTGTTCATGGGCATGGGCGAGCCGGCCCACAACCTGGACAACGTGATGGAGGCCATCGACCTGCTCGGCACGGTGGGCAACATCGGCCACAAGAACATCGTGTTCTCCACCGTGGGCGACCCGCGCGCGTTCGAGAGGCTGCTGCAGCAACGCGTAAGGCCTGCGCTGGCACTCTCGCTGCACACGACCAAGGCCGAGTTGCGCAAGAAGCTCCTTCCGCGCGCACCGAACCTGACGCCCGAAGAAGTGGTCGATGCAGGCGAGCGCTATGCGCGGGCCACCGGCTACCCCATTCAATACCAGTGGACGCTGCTTGAAGGCGTGAACGACGGGCAGGATGAAATCGACGGCATCGTGAAGCTGCTCTCCGGCAAATACGGCGTGCTGAACATGATTCCGTTCAACGCGGTGGATGGCGTGGCGTTCAGCCGCCCATCATGGGAGCGTTGCGAAGAGATTGCGCGCACGCTGCATCAGCGGGGCATTCTGACGAAGCTGCGCAATTCAGCCGGGCAGGATGTGGATGGCGGGTGCGGTCAGCTGAGGGCGCGCGCAGCCGAAGTGCAGGTAACGCTTCATCGAAGGCCTGAAGACTCTCGTTGAAGGCGGCCTGCTCCCTCAGCTCAGGCGAGTGAGTCCACCCAACCCCAGACCTGCCCGGGCGCCTCGACCATCACGTTGTGGCCATGCGGGCCGAGGTCGCGGGCATCGGGGTCGAGGGAACGGGTTTGCTCCATCGTTACAAGCGCGTCGTTGCCTCCGCGGGCCAGATGGATGGGGCAGCGCGCAAGGGTCATCAGCTCGGACAGCGGTGGCTTGCCTACGGCGTTGGCTCTGGGGTCCATTGCGAGGCGCCAGCCGTCGTTGTTGTCGTTATGCGCGATGCCTCGCGTGACGACGGTTGATGCCGCGTTGGTGATTCCGGCGAGGCCGGAGACCTTCAGGTATCTGTCCCACGCTTCTGCTTCCGTGGGGAAGCTCTTGGCAGGCTGGGATGCCAGCGTCTCCATGCGGCGGAGTTCTTCGTCGCTCCATGCGATCTTGATGCCGGCTGCGAAGACGCGGTGCGGTGTAACGCCGAACCAACCCGTTGCCAGGGCGAGGCCTATCACTCCGCCGAGCGAGTGCCCGAGAACGACGAGGCGACCCTCTGGGTGGATGTGCGGCAGCAATGCGCGTCCAACGCTTGCTGCGTATTGGCCGATGGCATAGGAGTCTTGCCGATCAGATTGGCCGTGGCCGGGCAGGTCAAGAGCGAGCCAGCGGCCGGGCCAGCGAGCGCCGGCCTCTGCGCACATGGGCGACCACACGGCGCCTGTCGCGCCCATGCCGTGCAGCATGAGGAGGAGGTCTGGGCCTTCGCCGCCTTGTTCGGTGTACATGTTGGCTGTCTCCTTCACCTTTGATGGGGCAAGAATAATTGAGGGAGCTCCTGGCAACGGAGCCCTACCTCCTGGCCTGCCGTCGCGCCTCGCCGGGAGTCATGCCATATCGGTGAAGGAACACGCGGTTCAGATGCCCCTGATTCGCGAAGCCGACTTCCAAGGCAATGTCCGCCAACGGCAACGATGAACACTGCATCAGGTGGAGAGCGCGCTCCGCACGCTTTTGCATCACGTAGCGATGGGGCGATATGCCGGTGGTGTTGCGAAACATGCGCACGAAGTGCGGCTTGCTGAGGCCGACTGCCGCCGCCAGCGCGGTCAGCGACAGGTCGCTTGCCAGCGAGTGATCGACCAACTCTTCCAATCGTGCCCACTGCCACGGGTCAAGCTTGCCGCGCTCGCCAGCACCACCTGCCTTGACCGCGCGTGTGCGGCGCAAGTGCAGCGCCACACCCAACGAAAGTGACTCGGCGAACAGCGCTCCGTTGGGGCAGCCTTCGCGGACCTCGTGCAGCATCTGCCGCAGCACGGCGGCCAGCGGCGCGTCGTCGAAGAACTGGCAGTGCTGTAGCGGCTGAGCCAGTTCGTCGTCGCACAGGCCGCGTCGCACGAGCGCGTCGGTGTCGATCTCCAGCAGGATGCGCCGGGCATCGAAGGCTGCGGCTTGTTCCACTCCGACTTCGATGCCGGCACCGAAGAGGCCAAAGCCTCCCGAGTGCACGTCTATGTCCCGGGTCCTGTCGCCGATCCGGAAGCGGGTGCGCATGCAGCCGGTGTCGAGCAGGGCCAATGCACCGTGCGGAGCGACGAACCGGGTTTTCCAGACGCCGGCCGGCGTGGTGAACCAACCCAGCGGCAGGCCCTGCCAACGGCTCAGCAAGGCGGGGCTGAGCATGTTGTCGGGGGCGGCGGAGCCCGGCTCCGGGGGCCTGCTTGGGCGGGTGGTCATAAAGCGGGCAAGTAGATGCGTCGCAAAGTTGTATGTCCATGGTCATGAGGTGCCGGGCGCTCCCCAATGTCGTTTTCCCGGATTCGCACTGTCGGGCGATCCATTTGTACAAAGCCGAGCCATCCGTACAAGACAGTGCCCTTCTACGCTGCTGCAATGTTGACATATTAACTATTCATGAGAAAAGGAAAAGACATGACAGCTAGTTCGGTCTCGTGGTGGGTGACTCTGGTCGGCGGCACCGCCCTCGTGGCGGGTGCGGTCGTTGCCTGTGGCGGCAGCAGTGACAGCGGCGGTATCGTCGGCGGCATCAGTGGTGGCAGCAGCGGCAACGACGGCAGCACTCCGCCCGCTGCCGTGGCACCACTGGCCTGCGACGATTCGATGAAGACCGCCTTCAAACCCGATGCCAACACCACCGTCTTGCTGGTCAAGTCGCTGAAGAAGGGTGACAGCATCGCCGCCGCACCGCCGACCGGGGCTGTGCCGGCGCCCGGCGACGTGTGCGTGGTCAAGCTGCTCGTGGGACCGGGCCACGCAGGCCCGGCCGGCGCTCCGTCCACCACGCCCGGCATTGGCATCGAAGTCTGGCTGCCCGCAAAGACAGCATGGAACCAGCGTGTGCACTTGCTGGGCGGCGGCGGCATGGCCGGCGGCCCGCAGGTCAAGCTGGACGTGTTCTCCCCCGGCGTGGGTGTCAACCCGTGGGACGTCGCGGGCACCGAAGGCGCTGTCTCGGCCACGACCGACACGGGGCATCCGGACTCGAACTCCAACTTTCTGATGAACCCCGACGGCACCATCAACACGGTGGGCTGGGACGAGTTCTCGCAGCGCGGCATCCACGAGATGACGGTCAAGGCCAAGGCGCTGGCGCAGGCCTACTACGGCACCGCACCCAAGTACACCTACTGGCAAGGCGGCTCCACCGGTGGGCGCCAGGGCATGAAGCAGGCGCAGCTTTATCCGGAGGATTTCGACGGCATCATCGCCACCTCGCCGTCCGTGAACTGGAGCCGCTTCATCACCGCCATGCTGTACGGCCAGATCGTCACGCAGCGTGACCTGGGCGGCGTGGGCATGACGACGGCGCAGGTCAATGCCGTGTCGAATGCAGCCATCTCGGCCTGCGACCTGGTGGGCGGCCAGCACCTGGGCTACCTGCTCGATCCTTCGAAGTGCACCTACGACCCCACCACCGATGCGAGCGTGCTGTGCATCGGCGAGGGGCCGGGAACCAACGCCACCGCAAGCTGCGTGACGCTGCTCCAGGCCAGTGCGATGAACAAGGTCTGGTACGGCATGACACTCGACGGCACCGCGCCCTCGCCGTCGGTGGACACCGGCTATGAACTCGCGCTGTCTGGCAACCATCGGTGGTACGGCTATCCGCGCGGCTCCAGCATTGGCACCTCGCCGATTCCGAACTTCGGCAACATCTTCGGGCCCACCACGCCGACAACGATTGCCACCGACCTCGTCGCGCTGGAACTGCAAGACCCGACCCTTGCAACGCCGTCGTTCATCAACGCAACCGGCAACGGCGCCGACCGCTGGAAGAACCTGTCGTACGCCCAGCTTGCCAACGCGCAGGACCGGGGCGTGGCACTGCAGGCGGCATTCGCCAACATCAACACCGACGAACCCGACCTGTCGAAGTTCAAGGCCCGCGGCGGCAAGCTGATCACGATATACGGCGCGGCGGACAACCTCATTCCATACAACGGATTCATCAACTACTACAACCGCGTGCTCTCCGCGACAGGCGGCCTGGCCAACGTGCAGAGCTTCTACAAGTTCTACCTGGTGCCGGGCATGGGCCACTTCCCGATGAACGGCACCACCAATCCGTCGGCCAACCCGCCCATTCCCAGCGACGCGTTCAACTACACCTTGCTGACCGACTGGGTTGAAAAGGGCATCGCGCCGGCCGACAAGCTGAGCATTGGCACGGCGAGTGGCACCAGCGGTGCCATCTGCGCATACCCGAAGGCGCCGACCTACGTGAGCGGAGACATTCGCGCGGCGGCCAGCTACAACTGCCAGTGACGGGCGTCGTTGCCGCCACTACAAGCCATGCGCCACCTCGCGACCTCCCTTTTGCTACCTCTCATCGCCGCCTGTTCCATGAATCCCACGTCGAGCACG
Source organism: Variovorax sp. YR634 (assembly GCF_900106655.1). Taxonomy (NCBI): domain Bacteria; kingdom Pseudomonadati; phylum Pseudomonadota; class Betaproteobacteria; order Burkholderiales; family Comamonadaceae; genus Variovorax; species Variovorax sp. YR634. Next base: position 57,435 of record NZ_FNOL01000029.1, on the reverse strand, counting down.
TCCAGTGCATCCAGCAAGCCACTAGCCTCGCAGGTGCCGCCGGCCATCGAGGCGTCGCTGCGGCAGATGGGCCGCGCCATCGAGCCGATGGGCACCGCCCGCCTCTACGCGCCGCTGCATCCGCGCGAGCCCTACGCCGGTGTGAAGGTGGAGCGTTCGCTGGCCTACGGGCCCAACGCGCGCCACCTGCTCGACGTGTTCACCCCAACCGCGGGTGTGGCGCCGCGCACGGTCCTGGTGTTCGTGCATGGCGGGGGCTTCGTCAGCGGCGATCGCCGCATGGGCGACAGCCCGTTCTACGACAACGTCATGCTGTGGGCGGCCGAGCAAGGCATGGTGGGCGTCAACATCACATACCGCCTGGCACCGCAGGACACATGGCCGGCGGCGCAAAGAGACCTCGCAGCCGCGCTGCGCTGGGTGCGCCAGAACATCGGTACGTACGGCGGCGACGCCTCGCGCATCGTGCTGATGGGCCACTCGGCCGGCGCGACCCACATCGCCCAATACCTGGGACACCCGCAGTTCCACGTCGCACCGCACGGCGGCGTGGTCGGTGCAATTCTGGTGTCGCCCCTGCCGCTGTTCGACATGAACATGTCGGACCCGACGGTGCTGAAGGTCATCCAGAACTACTTCGGGCACGACGCATCGCGCTACGCCGAGCAGTCACCCATGCCCGGCTTGAGCACCCTGGACGTGCCCCTGCTGCTGGCCTTCGCCGAGCTGGACCCTGAGGACTTCCAGCGCCAGGTACTGAAGGCGCATGAGGCGCTGTGCCAGGCCGGCCGCTGCCCTCCGCTGCTGGAGCTTCGCGGCCACACGCACCTATCCGAGATACAGGCCGTGCACACCGCCGATCACGCGCTGAGCGATGCCACCATCGAGTTCATTGCCACCTTGCGCTGAGCGGGAAGGTCCGGGAAGCCGGGCTTCCCGAGGTCCCGGACCTCTTTTTCGGCAGTCGGGTGAAAGATGTCGTCTTCAATGCGGACACCCGGCACGACGTGAAGTCGGCTTCCAAAAGCGTTGCGTCGCTCACCGTCGGGATCGCGATCGATCAGGGGCTGATCCACAGCATCAACGAGCCTGTCTTTGACTTCTTTCCCGAGTGCGCGGATTTGCGGACGCCAGAGAAGGATCGACTTCAATTGCTGCACGCGCTCCCAATGACGATGGGTCTGGCGTGGGTCGAGGCAACTCCAGCCACCGGAGAGAACAACGACGAGTCGCGCATGCACAGGGCGATGGATCCGCCCCGCTACGTCCTCGGTCTGACGCCAACTGCGCCGCCAAACCAGGAGTTCTTCTACAACACCGGCGCGCTCACCCTCGTGTCTGTCATTGTCCGCAAGGCTACGGGACGCCCTCTCGACGAATTTGCCCGAACAGAGTTGCTCAAGCCTCTGGGCATTACCGACTTCGAGTGGAGCCGGGTCAAGGGCGATACCGATGCCGGAGGCGGATTGCGCATGAGACCGCGCGACATGGCGAAGATCGGCCAGCTTGTCCTTGCGGGCGGTCGCTGGAATGACCGCCAAATCGTTTCCAGAGATTGGATCGAGACCTCGACGACATCAAAGATCAAGGCGACGGACGATCAACAACTGCAAAAGCAGGCGGCGATACAGCGGGCTAACCGTTGTGCCGCCAAACCCCTGGTGACACGCCGTACTCTCGCTTGAAGGCGCGGTTGAAGGCCGCTTCCGACTCGTAGCCGACGCCCTCGGCGATGCGCGCAAGGTTGACCTGGTCTCTGCGCAACATGCCTGCGGCCAGGATCATGCGCCAGTGCGCCAGGTAGTGCATGGGCGGCGCGCCCACCAGCTCTGTGAAGCGGTCCGCCAGCACGCTGCGCGAGATGTGGGATTCCTGCGCCAGTGCCTCCACCGTCCACGCGCGTGCGGGCTCGCCGTGCATCAGCGCCAGGCAGCGGCCCACGTGGGGGTCGCGCAGGCCGGCCAGCCAGCCGGGGTTGTTGGCGGGCATGGACTCGATATAGCCCCGCACCACTTCCGCGAACAGCAACTCGGCCACCTTGGCGACCAGCAACTCCGAGCCGGGCGCTCGCGCGGCTGCGTCGCCCAGCACAAAACTGACGGATTGCTCGATCCACGGCCCCGCCGGCCTGCTGCGCAGCGCCGTGATGAAGAGGCCCGGAAGGTTGGACATGACGGGGTTTGGCGCATCGCCTTCGTACGTGAGCCAACTGCACACGAGCACCGTGCGATCGCCATCGCCGCCGTAGCGAATGCGTTGCACCGCGGGCACCTGCGGGCGCACGACATGTTCGACGTCCACGGCTGCGTGGCGCAGGTGGCTCCCCAGGACATGCGGATCGCCGTGCGGCACGGCGATGACTTCGCCGGCGTTCACGCGAATCGGCTCTGCCCCCTGGAGTTGCGCCCAGCACTGCCCCTGCAGCACCAGATGGCAGATGGCAAGGCGTGGAGCGCCGGGCTTGAGCACCTGGGCCATGTCCGAGCTCTTGGGAACGTTGAAGCACCAGGGCGCGCGCATGTCTCCGTTCAGGAACAGGGCGCCCTCCAGCCGGATGGTCCGCAGCACGTCCGACAGCACGTCCATAGTCACCTCTCGAGCAGCAAGGCCGGGGTTTCGGTCAATAACTCCGGAGGGGCGGTCAAACCACGGGCCTATCGGTTCGGCACCATGGGGCCTGGTCGCTTTTGGCCGATTCTACAAACAGGAGTATTAATATGCCCAAGTTCGTAATCGAAAGAGACATCCCCGGCGCCGGCAAGCTCACGCCATCCGACCTGAAGGCCATCTCGCAAAAGTCCTGCGGCGTCCTCAGCAGCATGGGCACCGACATCCAATGGATCCACAGCTACGTGACGGGCGATCGGATCTATTGCGTCTACCAGGCGACCGACGAGGACCTCGTGCGCCGGCATGCCGAGCTCGGCGGCTTTCCGGCCAACCGGGTGGACCGGGTGTACAGCGTCATCGACCCGGCCACAGCCGAGTAAAGTTGAAGCCTCTGGTGGAGATCAAGCGGAACAAGCAGAATTCCGCCACGAATGACTACCCGGCAAGGTCGAATTTTCTTCTTTTCGTTTGGCGCAGTCCTGGCCATCGTCGGTGGCTTGATGTGGCATTGGGGCGAGCCGGCCGGCCTCTGGACACTTGGGCTGGCCGGCTGCGCGTGTATTGCCGTGAGCGCCGTGCTTTCGGATGCCCTCTTCGAAAAGACGATCAAATTCTTGGGCCTGTTCTGGTAGTGCCAATCGGCCAATACCCAACATTCATCTTGCCGGCCAGAAGAAGAATGTTTGTGCGATTTCTCAAGCTGTTCCTTTGCGTCGCAGGTGCTCTCTTCACCGGAGCCCTCATGTTTCTCCATGGTTTCAATGCATGGCGCAATGGAGAGATCGTTGTCAGGCACAAGGGGAAAGAGCCGTTCACTGCAATGGCTGAAGGCCCCTTTCCCATCACCTTCGCGACAGAAGTTTGGGGGTGGATGACTATCGGGACAGCACAAGAACCATCGGACCTCCGGTTCAGTAACGGAATTTCTGTGAGTCTCCGACGAACACGACCAGACACCTGGCGCACAACCTCAACGAGCCACCATGAAACGCATTGCCCTGGCTGCGATTGACGGATACCAACGGTTCATATCGCCATACAAGGGCTTCAGTTGCGCTCATCGGGTGCTGACGGGCGGAGCTTCGTGTTCGCAGTTCGCAAAGCGGGCCATTGCCCGTCTCGGGATGAGGGGCGGCGTTCTGGTCATCCTGCGGCGCTTCAGTGCCTGTGCTGCCTCGGCGCAGACCCTCTCGAACTCTCAAGTGCAGGCAGCCGCTACGCCGCCGGAAGCACCCGCGGAAGCCTGCCCACTTTGGTCCCGTTGGGGTGCGAAGAAAATGTCGGGGTGCTGGGCATGCTGCGCGTGCTGGCCTGGCTAGACGAACTTGCAGCCAGAACCAGATAGATGCAATGTGTTCTACGTTAAGTGCACTTCGATTCTGGCCTGCCTCGATGCAGAGCTCATCTCCGATCTGACCACCTGCTATTCGTGGCGAGCTTCGCACGCAACGAAGCCCCATCTCACGCAATCGGCATCCGGGCGCGCATGAGTGGCCATTCCGGGGTGGGGCAGAATTTGCCCTGGCCGCCTGGCAGTAGACGCCCAAGGCAAACGCCGGGTGCCCTGCATAGACACTTGTGAGAATCCACATGATTCAAATGAGACAACCCGAAGACGCGCCCCACGCGTTTCAAGCCGCCTGGAACAACCACGACATGGAGTCCCTCGGAGCGCTGTTCCATGAGGACGCGACATTCGTGAACCGGTTCGGGCACTACGTGCGCGGCGTCGAGGAAATCGTCAAGCTGCACGCGCCCATCCACGCGACCATCTACAGCGATTCCACGCTCGAGAACGAGCTGATCGACGTGGTCGCCATCAGCGATGGCGCGGCAATCATTCACTTCTGGAGCCGCCTCACGGCCGGTGCGGCTCACCCGGCGGGCCCGCACGCCGTCGACACGCTGATCCTTGCCGTGCTGACGCGGCAGGCTGGCGAGTGGCGAATCAAGGCGCTCGAGAACGTCACCTTGACGAATCCTCGCACTGGAGCAGCCGTGTTGAGGGACGAGCGGGGTTCCTGATCAAGCAGACAATCGAAGAAGCTCCATTCGACTTCACAGCCACACCATGCCCCGCCTCGACGACCCCCTCCACGACGCCGAAATCGGCTCCCGCGACAGCACGCTCGACACCACCCGGATCGACGACGTGCGCATCGGCGCAGTTCGTCCGCTCATCACCCCTGCCCTGCTGCAGGAGCGCGTGCCCGTGCGCGACAACACGCTGGCGCTGGTCGAAGGCAGCCGCAAGGCCATCGCCGACGTGCTGCACGATCGCGACGACCGGCTGGTGGTGGTGGTCGGTCCATGCTCCATCCATGACCACGACCAGGCCATCGAATACGCACAGCGTTTGAAGAAGGTCGCCGACTCCCTGCAGGACGACCTGCTGATCGTGATGCGTGCCTATTTCGAAAAGCCGCGCACCACCGTGGGCTGGAAGGGCTACATCAACGACCCGCACCTGGACGGCAGTTTCGCAATCAACGAAGGGCTGGAGCGCGCGCGGCGCCTGCTGCTCGAACTGACGACCCTGGGCCTGCCGACCGGCACGGAGTTTCTCGACCTCTTGAGCCCGCAGTTCATTGCCGACCTGATCGCCTGGGGTGCCATTGGAGCGCGCACCACCGAGAGCCAGAGCCATCGGCAACTGGCGTCAGGCCTGAGCTGCCCGGTCGGCTTCAAGAACGGCACGGACGGCAGCGTGAAGGTCGCGGCCGACGCCATTCTTGCGGCGCGCGCACCGCACGCCTTCATGGGCATGACCAAGATGGGCATGGCGGCGATCTTCGAGACGCGCGGCAACGACGACTGCCATGTGATCCTGCGCGGCGGCAAGGCTCCCAACTATTCGGCCGCGGATGTCGCCTCCAGCTGCGAAGCATTGCTGGCGAACGGCCTGCGGCCGCAGGTCATGATCGATGTCTCGCACGGCAACAGCAGCAAGCAGCATCAGCGGCAGATCGTGGTCGCCGAAGACGTGGCGGCGCAAATCGCGGCTGGCGAGCGGCGCATCACGGGCATCATGATCGAGAGCCATCTCGAGGAAGGACGGCAAGACCTGAAGCCCGGCGTTGCGCTGAAGCACGGCGTGTCGATCACCGATGCCTGCATCGGCTTTGCCCAGACGGTACCGGTGCTCGAGGGGCTGGCTTCGGCGGTGAAGGCTCGGCGGCGCCTGTCGAAGGCGTGAGGCTGCGGGGGTGCCCGCTCGCCTGCGGGCGCCTTGACCTCAGAAAAGTATCACCCACTCGCCGCGCAGATACCGATACGTGTAGCTGGGGCCCGAGAAGGTAGTGCTGCGGCTGTAGCCGGCGCCAAAGCGAAAGACCTGCGATCCTCTGACTGGGCTTTGCAGACTCAGGTCCAGCAATCTTGTTGGCTGATTCAAGTCGTGATTGATCGTCTCGTTGCCAAGCCCTGCCGTCAGAGCGGCAGTCCATCCCTGGAAACGATGCCGCCAGCCGACCGCCAGCATCGACTCGCTGTAGTTCTTCGGATTGAAATAGGCCCTGTCCACGTCCTCATGACTGCTCCGGTACGTTCGATAGCGCGCTTGCAAGGTCAGCCCCAGATCGAGCGACGGTTGATAAATCAGCCGCAGGCGGGCGTGGTCACGTCGATTGCTGTCGGAAAAAAACTGCTGTCCCAGCAGCCCCACCAGGGTCACATGGCTTCCAAGCCCTTGATCCACGGCAACCCCGACAAATGAAAAATCGATTCCGCGGTCCAGGGATTTCGGGGTTTCCACCCAGTCGCGCGTCACAAGAAACTCCACCGCCGTGCTCTTTGTCGGCGACATGCGGTAGCTGCCGTCGAGCGTCAGCAGCGTGTGCCCTCCCTGCTCGAACAGGCCGGCTTCCATTGCCCCTCCATCGCCGGTTCTGGTTTCGATCGAGCGGGCCAGAAATGAGATTTTCTTTCCGGCTCTTTGCCAGTTATTTTGACGGTATTGATAATCGCCGAGCCGGAATCCGAGAAAGCGATCGGCATTTTCAAAAGCAGGAAAAAACTCGACCGACACTCGTCGCGATTGAAAATTATCGCTGTCGTTGGTCACATAGAACTCTGAGCCGAAAGCCATGTCGGCTGTTTTCTCCGGGCTTTTTTCCTCCGCCCCTTCGCAGGAGGAAGCCAGAAAAACAAATCCCGAAGCAACGGCGGCAAAATATTTCAGCGCGTCGATCATTTTGTCCCCCAGGATTTAGGCCTTCTGAACAGTTCATCCAGATATCCGAGAACACTGGCTGGCTGCAGCAACAGGCTATATAGCAATACGTAGAAAAAGAAGCCCTGGACATTCTTGCGCACGACCAACCCTGTTTTCTTGAACGTCCGGCGCTCGATCAAGAACATCAGAAGGCTCAATGCGAAAGCAGCCGGTATCAGCGCGAGAGTCATCGGACCCACAATCCAGTAGTAGCCGAAAAGGGCCATTGCCAACCCTGGTATGAATCCGATGGTGAATGCCAGGTCCAGCCACGGAAAGAGCAGGTTCCAGTAAATGAAGAATGTCGACAAGCGGGGCTTCAGGAGAATTCCGGGGTGCTTGATAAAGGCCTCCGTCATGCCACGCGCCCATCGCTGGCGCTGCTTGACAAGTTGCTTGAGGGTGCTGGGCACATTGGTGAACAGGCACGCGTCCTCGCAGTGGCCAACCCGATAGCCGGCTTTCAGCAGGGCCCACGTGAGCACGATGTCTTCTCCCACGCACTCAGGCCACCCGCCAACCTCCACCAGCGCGGCCCGGTCGTAGACAGAAAATGCACCTTGCGCAACCAAGGTGCCCTGAAACAGCGATTGCACCCGCTTGATTGCAGCAATGCCGTGGAAATAGTCCCACTCCTGGCAACGGGTAATCCAGTTCTGCCGTGAGTTTCGAACCAGGATTTTTCCCGCGACGGCCCTCGTATTGGGCGGGTCAGCCAGATAGCGCTCGACAATACTGGCCAGCGCGCCTCGATACAGGAAAGAATCGGCATCAACCGTGACGACCAGATTGTGCAGAACTTCCTTGAACCCGATGTTGAGGGCGCGGGCCTTGCCTCCGTTCTTTTTCAGATCGACGAAGGTAAGCCATGGATATCGATTCTGGACGCGCTGGACAACAAGAGAAGTGCCGTCGGTGGAGCCGTCATTGATAACGATGACCTGCAGAGGGCCAGGGTAATTTTGCCGGTCGATGCTGACAAGAGTTTCCTCGATGGAGGCTTCCTCGTTGTACGCGGCGACCAGCATGGATATCGCAGGATAAGCGGACAAAGAAGGATGCGACGGCCTCTTGTCCAAAAGCAGGCTTATGGCCATGAATGCATTCATGAAGCCCGGAATAATGGCAATGCCATAGACCAGAAAAATGGCCAGCGCGGTGCCGACGTGGTATTTTAAATCGGCCAGCCAGAGTTCGGCTGCCCATATTGAAAACCCCATCCAGGCAATTGCGCCAATCAATGCAATAAGGAATTTCCCCGATACCGGCAGATAAATCCTTGATCGCGGCGCTTTTTGGCCATCTTCGTTCATATCACCCTCGATAGTTTCGGGAAACGTAACACTTATGAAACGCTCCGAACAGTCTATTTACACCTTTTGATGCACTCCAACAACCATTAGTCAAGGAACCATGCCCGCCCGGCTCCGATGAAGGCTTCTATTTGTATCTGAGGCAGGCTGCGGAGACCTTGCGCGATGTCAATCGATCGCACGCAAACGCGTCGCAGCGCTGGGGGCTCATCGGATCGCACCGCTTCGACAACCGCTCGTTGCATGGTGATGCATCAGACCAATGCGAGCGGTTGACGCCTGCATTCGCCCATGGCTACATTCCCCTCGAAAGCTCTTGGGGAGGCCACGTTGCCCAGACATGTGTACTTCGTACTCGCCTTCATTGCCATCGCAGTGCTCGCAGGCAACCTGACCGCAACGGTCGTCGTGTTGCGCAGCGACTTTTATTCGCCACTGCAGCGACGACTCCAGCTGGCTCTGGTGTGGTTGATTCCTGTGATCGGGGCGGCCTGCTGCGCAAGTTTCGCATCCATTCACAGGCGCGCAGTTCCCAAGCCCGACAAGAGATTCCCGAGACCCGACTCCTTCGATCTGCCCGGTGGCGAGGCCAACGGTCTTTGAGTCTGGCGGTGCCTTCCTGCCAGCACTGGCGATCCAACGCGCAAGGAGCGAATGAAGATGGGTAGTTTTTCGATGGAGCACTGTGCTCTGGCGGCTTGCGTACAGCAAGTGGCCCAGCATGCCCGAGCAGTCCTGATGCATGCCCGTGTTTGCTGATACCCAGGCCCTGCGCGAATCGCTGCGCAAGGCCGGGCTGAGCGACTACGCCCGGCGCATCGAGGCCTCGGTGCGGCCCGTGGTGATGTTCGTTCGCCGCCAGGAGAAGGACGACACGCTGCCCGTCGGCACCAGCAAGATGGCCGGCAACCCCGACCTTCCACCCGATGCGCCGTGGCCCATGCGCCCCGCGCTGGCCGCGCCCGAGCGACATCTGGCGCAGCTTCGCAAGCAGATCGAGGACATCCGGCCCCCCAAGCCGTCGATGTCCGCAAGCGATGTCGAAGGGCTGCTGCAAACGATGCGCGCCAGCGGCGCCACCGAGAAAGACTTGGCGCTCATGCGCGACGCACTGCCAGGCACCAAGCGGCGCGACCCAAAGGTCGATGCGAGCCGCATCGCGTGGCTGCAGGCTCGCATGGCCGCACTGCAGACCGAATTTCCGCTCGCCTTCATCGCGCAGCTCGACCTGGGCCAACTGTCCGCGCTCCCCGGCTTCGATCCGAAGCTGCCGCGCAGCGGCGTGCTCTTCATCTTCATGGACGCGATGCGCGACGACGATGGCAAGACGCCGCTTCACCACGTGTACTGGCACGACGCACGGCCGACCGCGCTGCGGCGCCGCGAATGGCCCGTCGAGCTCCAGCGCTGGAACGACCGCTGGTCTTCCTACGGCCATCCTGCAAGCCCCGAAGAAGCCTGGTCCCGTCTGCCGATGGCCGACCGGCTGCTGCCGCATTCCGGCCTCAGCGTGCCGCATCACTGGAAGACGGCCCTGCCGCAGCACAGCAGCAAGGCGATCTGGGCCTGGTTCCAGGGGGCAGACCCGCTGCAGCTGTCGCCCCACCTGCCTCCAGGCGACACCGCGCACGGCGGCAACTTCGGCGATCGGCTAGGCGGCTGGCCCGACGACATCCAGGGCCACGCCGAAGATGACGTGGACCCGCCGGGCGGGCACATCGCAGTGCCCGGCCAGACGCTATGGCGGCACCTGTTTTCGTACGGCGGTGAATACCATGCCGGCGCCCGTCGATCGGATTCCGTAGCCAGTGGCGACGGCAACCATTTCCTCATGATCCGCGACGAAGACCTCGCGCAACGCCGGTTCGATCGTGTGCGCGATACCTACCAGTCGACCTGAGCACCACGGAGGCAGGATGGCTGACAGCAAGAAGCGCCTGTTCTTGAGACTCATGGCAATGCCTCTCGCCATGCTTGGGCTGTCCCCGCCGGCACCCGCAAAGCCCGTGTCGGAAAACATGCAACTGATGGGCGCCATCGCCCGCGCGATCGTGAACAGCGGCAGGCTCCAGGGCGTCGACTGGGTCGAGGTTTCGGCGATCTTCGCGATCGATTCCGACGGCGACGTCAACGAGAGCTATGGATACGCCTACGACGCCCAAGGCAAGGCCCACGCGGCAACCTTTCTCGATGACGCCGTCGCACGTGAGGTAAAGGCGTATCGCGAATGGCTGCGCCAGAAAGATGACAAGGGCATCATCAAGATGCTCTTCCAGTTCAACCGGAACACGTGGCGAGTCCGTGCGGATTTCGAATACGACGATCCCCTGCGCTGGCAGGTTACGCCGAGAAATCTCGATGCAATGATCGAGGCGCTACGGCCCAAGCTCGGATCGGCAAGCGGCAAGTGACGCAGCGATTGAGGAAACGCCGTGACCGAGCGATCTGATCTCCGAATAGGCGACGGCGCCGTGCCCGTCATTCCCTACGACACCTTCGAGGCCGCGAACCTGTTCCTGGCGACCGGCCGCACACCCGAAGAAGTGCTGCCGCTGATCGGCCTGAGCCCCGCGCAATGGGAGCGGCTGCGCGAGACCTATCGATGGTTTCCCTACACCTATGGTGAAAGCCAGAGGCGCAGCTACTTCGGGGGGCTGGGTGATGCCGAGATACTGCGGCTCGTTCTGGCGCCGCGGTGGAACCTGAAGCCGGGAGACGAGCCCGATCTGCGCTCGACATGGCATGTCCGTGAAGCCGTGCGACGCAATCCACGCATCGGCCCTTTCGCTGGTTGCGACTGGCCGATCACCTGCATCGCCCCGCATCCCGAAGCGACCCTGTGCTGCTACACGCACGACGGGCGCACGGTCTACTTCGACGGCAAGCCGCTCACCGATCGCAGCGGCGAGGTGCTGGAAGTGGATGCCGGGAGCTTCGAGCCCGTTGGCGGGCGCTGGCTGCGCGACAGGCGTCGCATTTATGGACAGGGCGAGTTCGGATCCAGGCCGACCTTCTATTGGTACGTTGTCGAAGGCGCGGATCACGCGACTTTCAAGGCACTGAACCTTCGTTACGCGCACGACAGGGAGCGCGCCTACTACATCACCGCCAAGGCGATCCGTACGAAGAGCCCGGAGGCCTTCGAGATCGTGCCGGAGATACGGCTCAACTACCGCGACGGTACGCGCGATGAGCTGCATGACATCAGCCACATCGCTCGTGATCGTGAAGCTGTCTATTTCTACGGAACCCGCCTGAAGGGTGCCAGGCCGGAAAACTTCCGCGACCTGGGCCACGGCTATGCGACCGACGGCACGACCGTGTGGTTTCTTGACGAGAAAAAGGTGATCGAAGGCGCGGATGCGGCCACCTTCACCGTTCCCGGTCCTGGCGAGCCGCATGTGCCCGGCCGCGTGCGAGGCCACGCAGCCACGGATCGCTACCGCGTCTACGTTGGGGCCGAGCTGTGCGACCCGCAAGAATGGATCGAGGATTGGCGCCCATTCTTCGAGGCGCGGCCCGATCTCGGCGGCTGGTGGTGGCACCAGCTTGCGGGCGAAGCGGCGGGCAACAAAGGCCCGTCGCCCTAGGAGGCCGTCTTGCTCGCTGTTTACGACGGGTCGTAACCCGGCGCCGAGCTGATCTCGGTCGGCTTGTAGATCTTGTGCTGCGCTACCCCGCTGCCCGCATCCGTCACCACCAGCAGGCGCCACAGCGGCTCGCGCACCGAACACGCGCTCTCTTCGCTGCTGAGCTTGAAGCTGGACACCCCGGGCGCCGTGCCCTTCACCACGACGCGCAGGAGCGTCTGCCCCTTGGCGTTCGAGACTTCGAGGTCGAAGCCGATGTTCTGGGCGATCACGTTCTCGGCCTTGTAGCCATAGCCGGTGAAGTGCTTCGTCACGTACTCGATGGCGGCTGCGTGCACTTCCTCGGGCGAAGCCTGGCCGGTTGCGACTGCTGCTGCGGGCTCGGCCACCTTCGGCACGCTGCCGCGCGCCTTCGCGGCTTGCAGGTCGGCCTCGGTCGGAACCCAGCCGCGCGGGCCGCGCACCAGCACCGCGAGCTTTTTCTCGGGCTCCCAGGTGGCGACGTGCCATTCGTCGTCGTCGCGCACGCGGGTGGAAACCTTGGCGTCCTTGTTGCTCTCCAGCTCGGCGATGGCGATGCGGTTGGTCTGCAGCACGGCACGGAAGCCCTGGCCTGCGTCGAAGGTGCGCTTGAGCAACGCAAGCCGGTCCTTGGCGCGCTGCACCTGCTGCGCGTTGCGCGGGCCGCCGCCAACGCGATGCTGCGTATCGAGCGACTCGATGCAGAACCAGCGCCCGCCCGAACCGACGCTCACGAACTCGCCCCAGATGGTGGCGATGACGTTGTCGCCGGTCGCCAGCCAGGCCTGGTCGAATGGCTTGTCCCGCGCGTCGAACACACCCATCTTGGCGACGATCTCGACCGGCGTGAGCCGTGGTCCTTTGAGCCGCATTTCGTCGATGACGGCGAGTACGTGGGGTTCGACTTCCTTGTCCATTCAGTGGAATTCTGGTGAGTTTGAGGGGGGTGGGAGTATGCCGCATCGCTTGCCGCGCCCACCGGGACAGGCGCGATCGTATGGCAGGATCAAAGGATGAACGAGCCCTCACGCCGAATACCGTATCGCACCTGGCCGGGCGCGCTCGCGGTGCTTCTCGCCATTGCCGTCTACGTGGGCGGCCTGACATTCTGGGACCGCCATACCTCGGGCAGCAGACCGTTGCCCGTGGGGGAGACGATAGATGTCGGCCAGGCCCGGTTCATTCCCGCCGACGGATGGGAGATGGACGTGTCGCGCTCGAAGGCAGGCAAGTCGCTGATGCTGTTCAAGGGCGGCCACAAGTTCCTGGTGACCACGGGCCCGTGGGTGGGCGGACCCGACGGCCCCCTGATACGGCAGCAGCGGCTGATGGAACGCGGCCAGCGCCTGAGCATCGAGGGCGACGCGTCCGACTTCGTCACTTCCTGGGGCCTGCAGGGCAAGACTTTCGCTTACTACGGCTCAAAGCTGGCCGGCCGGTTCTGGCAGGTGGTCGACCTGCGGCGCAAGTCTCTGGTGCAGATCGACTTCTACGGCTCCAACGACGGCATGGACGATGCGCTGACGGAAGCGCGGCGCATGCTGGACTCGATGGACCTGGAGGCGCCGCAATGAGTTCGCCCGCCTTCGAGCAGGACGACGCGGGCTGGCCGGTTGGCACCGATTCATTCTTCCAGCCGCAGCGCGCCGCGTTCTGGGTGCTGACGGCGCTGATCGTCAACGGCCTGTTCTACACGGTCAGCATGTTCTCGATGGGGTTCCGCGTGGTGCCCGTTACCGCGTTTCTGGGGCTGCTGGTGTGGGGGCTCTACTCCCTTGCGTTCTTCCAGGCGTTTCGCACGCTGGACTTGCTCGAGCAGCATCCGCCAGAGGCTTATGTGCTGGCCTTTGCGTGGGGCGGAATGGGCGCTGTCTACTTCGCCGCGCCGGCCAACATCGCCATTCAGAGCCTGTGCGCGAAGCTGGTGTCGCCGGAGTTCGTCGCGGTCTGGGGGGCGGCGATTGCGGGGCCGATCACGGAAGAATTCCTGAAGCTTGCCGGCGTCATCCTGCTGGTGCTGGTCGCGCGCAACCAGTTTCAGACTTATCTCTCGGTGCTGATCGTCGGTGCGATGGCGGGGCTGGGTTTTCAGGTGATCGAAAACCTGAGCTACACCGTCAATTCGTCCATGCACTTTCCGCTCGAAAACCAGGTGTATCCGGTGCTTCTGAACCTGCTGACGCGCGGGCTGCTGAGCGGGCTGTGGAGCCACGCGGCCTACACGACGATCGCGTCCTTCGGCGTTGCATGGTTCCTGCTCCACCCGGAGCGGCCGATGGTGATGCGGATTGCCTGCGCGCTGCTGTGCTTCGGCCTTGCGTGGGCCATGCACTTCGTGTGGAACGCGCCGTTTCTGGAAGACCTCTTCGATGGTGGATACGGCGAGATGGCCGTACTGCTGATCGTCAAGGGCATTCCCGTTGTCATCGCGGCAGGGCTCTTCTGGCGGGTTGCCGTTCGCGAGAACGGCACATACCTGCATGCCCTCGCAGCCTGGTTCGTGCCGGAGCGCGAGTTGATCCGCGACGACGAATGGGTTCGCCTGGGCGCGCCCATGCAGCGCTACAAGGTCCGCAGGGAGATGGGATGGACCTTCGGCTGGAAAGCAAGGCGCCTGAAGACGCAGCTGCAGCGCGAGCAACTACGGCTGATCCGCAAGGCCGGCACCTACGGACGCGGGGCGCAAACGCTGCGGCATGAAGTGGCCATACGGCGGCTGCGCGCGGAGCTGGATCCGCTCATCGGGGCGAAAGCATGAGGGCGCTGCTGTTGCTGATGCTCGCGGTGTTGGGAGCCGGATGGAGCGCTCCTTCGCGGGCAGTCACGCTCATCGAGCAGGCGCAGCTCACGCTGGCCTTGCGCGGTCAGGCTCCAGCACAGGCACCGCAGCCGCAGTCCGTCGCACTGCCCTATGACTGGGATCAGCGGCAAGGCGCAGTCGACGGCGAGGCGCGGTTCGCGTTCGACATACCGGTGGCCGACCCTGCCGCGCCGCTGGCGCTGTTCGTGCCGCGCCTGGGCAACAGTTTTCGTGTGCTGGTGAACGGCCAGGAACTGGCCCGATTCGGCGCCTTCCCGCCGGGCCCCTACGACGATGCCTCCGTTGCGCCGCAGTACTTCGTGCTGCCGGCCTCGGGCTCGACGTCGCCGCATCGCGTTGAAGTCGTCATCGCGGCGCAGGCTGCAAGGCAGGGAGGGCTGTCGCCGGTGGTGGTCGGCAGCAAGGCCGAGGTTCTTCCGTTGTACGAAAACGCCCTGTTCTGGCATGTCAGCGGCGGACGCTTCATTGCCATCGTGAGTGGCGTGCTGGGAGCGCTGTCGCTGCTGGTGTGGCTGCGACAGCGCGAACCGATCTACCTCTACTACGGCCTGGGAGAGTTGTTGTGGTCCGTGCAGACGGCGCGCGTGCTGTTCACGCATGTGCCGCTGCCCTGGCCCTGGTGGGGTGTGCTGCCGCTGGCTGCGTTCCAGGCGGCGGTGCCGCTGCTGTGCCGCTTCGCCCTGGCCGTGGTGGGACGCGACGACACCCGCCTGGCACGCCTGCTGGGCCTGATGGCCTGGCTGGCACCGGTTGCGGCCGTGCTGGGCATCATGGTGCCTTTGCTGTGGCTGATGCCGCTGTGGCGGTCGCTGGGCCTGCTGGCCGCACTGGCAATGATGGTCGTCGTGGTGCGCGTGGCGCTGCGCAGTGCCGTGCTGGAACACCGCGTGCTGGGCGTGGCCGTGGTGCTGGTCGTGCTGTGCGGCGCACGCGACGTCTGGGTGATGCGCACATCGCCGGAGGCCTACGCGATGGTGCCGTGGATCCGCTTCGCCTGGGTTGGCTTCGCCATCACGCTGGCATGGGTCATCGCCGAGCGCATGCGCAAGGACGCCCGGGCGATGGCGGCAATGAACGCCTCGCTGGAAGCTGAGCTCGCAGAGCGCAACGCCGCCCTGGAAGCCTCCTTCGCCCGCGAGCGGGAAGGAGAAAAAGCGCGCGGCGCGCTGGAAGAACGCCAGCGCCTGACGCAGGACCTGCACGATGGTCTCGGTGGGCAGCTGGTCGGGCTGCTGCAGATGACCCAGCAACCAGGAACGGCCCTCGGCGATGTGGCGCTGCACCTGCGCGACGCGGTGGACCAGCTCAAGCTCACGGTGGACGCCATGCATGGCTGCGAGGGCGACGTTGCCTCGGCCCTCGGCAGCGTGCGCTACCGCCTGGGGCCGCGCCTGCAGGCTGCCGGCATCGAGCTGCACTGGGACGTGGGCCCCCTGCCGCTGATGACGGGCTGGAGCGTGCGCGAGTCTCATCAGACGCAGATGCTGCTGTTCGAGGCGTTCGCCAACCTGATGGCGCACGCGCAGGCGACGCGGGCCAGCCTCGGCGCGAGACTGGTGCCCGCCAGCACCGGCGAAATCATCGAGATCGAGTTGCGCGACAACGGCCGCGGCTTCGATGCAGAAGCCAAGTTCGCGGGCAAGGGACTGACGAACATGCACACGCGCGCCGCCGCGCTGGGTGGCGCACTCACGGTGCGCTCTAAGCCCGGAGAGACCAGCCTGCGCCTGCGACTGCCCGTGCCAGCCGCGACAGCAGCCGGCAAATGAAAAAAGGGAGGCGGGCTACACGCCCCCTCCCTTTCGCTTCAGAGCAATGCCAGAGCTCAGGGCTTCTGGGAGAAATCGAGCGCCGCGGTCAGATCGCCCATCGGACGGCTGCCGTTCTTCAGGAGCGCGGCGTCGCGCTCGACAAGGCCCTTCAGCGGCGGCAGCGACCAGCGGTGCGTGATGAAGCGCAACGTGGAGGCGGTGTCGTACTGGGTCTTGTCGATGAAGCCCTTCTTCGCGAACGGCGAGACGATGAGCGCGGGAATGCGCGTGCCGGGGCCCCAGCGGTCGCCCTTCGGCACGGTCGCGTGGTCGTAGAAGCCGCCGTTTTCGTCGTAGGTGACGACCACGAGCATGTTCTTCCACTGCGGGCTGGCCTGCAGCTTGGCGAGGACGTCGGCAATGTGCGCGTCGCCGTCGGCCACGCTGGCATAGCCGGCGTGCTGGTTCAGGTTGCCCTGCGGCTTGTAGAAGCTCACGGCGGGCAGCGTGCCAGCGGCGGCGTCCTTCAGGAAATCGGCATCGAAGTCCTTCAGGTGAGCGGCGCGCGCATCGGGGTGGGCGCTCGGGTCGAACGCGGCGTAGTAGTTGAACGGCTGGTGGTGGAACTGGAAGTTTGGCGTCTGCGCGGCGGGTGGCACTGCGGGCGGGAACACGCGGCTGCCCGTTGCGATGGCTGTGGTGTCCTTCCACGCACCGCCATACCAGGCCCAGCTGAGGCCCTTGGCCGTGAGCAGGTCGCCGATGGTGGCCTGCGTCTGCGCTGGCAGCGTGTTGGCCTTGGTCGGGTCGGCGAAGAGCTTGCTGGTGTCGCTGGTCGCCGGTGCGTTGCCGCTGGGCTGGTACGGCGGCTGCATGGTGTTGACTGCGTAGAAGTTGCCGGCGGCATCCTTCGGCGTCAGTGTGTTGTCGTTCAGGTACGTGGGCGCGGCGTTGAGCACCGAGGTCGACGCACCCGCGGCGGGCGTGAGGCGCACGAAGTTGCCGGCGCCGTCGGTGTCGATGGCCGAGATGCTGGCCTTGGCGGGTGACGAGGCAGCATCTGCGCTGGGGTACAGCGGCGCGCAGGCGCACACGAGGTACTGGTGATTCAGGAACGAGCCGCCGAATGCGCCCATGAAGAAGTTGTCGGCCAGCGTGTATTGCTTGGCCACTTGCCACAGCTTCATCTTGGTGCCGTCGTAGTAGCCCATGCTGAGGCCGCCGGCATCCGAGTAGGCGGTGAACTTGTCGTTCTTGCCGCCGTTGATCTGCATCTGGTTGTTGTAGAAGCGATGCACCAGGTCGCGCGAGATGATGGTCTGGTCGATCTTGGTGCCGGTGTTGTAGAAGCCCGCATCGGCATCGATCTGGAACATCTGGTTGGGCATGCCCACGGTCTGCGCCTGCGTGATCGTGGTGGTCTGGCCGGCCGCGGTAACACCGCCCCATACCGGCGGCAGGGTCGGCAGCGTCGAGCCGTCGAAGTCCTTCTGCGGTTCCGGCGTTTTGGTCAGCGAAGTCGGGTTCACGCCCGGGATGCCGTTGGCGCCGGGAAACAGGCCGTACAGATTGTCGAAGCCGCGGTTTTCCGCGTAGATGACGACGACGTTGGTGATCTGGTCGAGCGCGAAGCGGTTGCGCAGCGCCGCGATCACGTCGCCGCCGGCACCGGCCTCGGCCACCGCTTCGGCGATGCGCTCGATGGCCTGGTCGATCTCGTTCTGCAGCGCGGTCTTGATGCCGGCGTCGGTGATCTTGTTGTGGTCGGCCAGCAGTTGCGCTTCGCTCACGCCCAGGCGTGCGGCCAGCGCGGTGCGCGCAGCGGCGAGGTTGCCGCCGTTGGCATCCATCAGCGCCACCAGTTCGGTGGTGATGGCGCTCACCACGCCATTGGCTGCGGCCGGTGCGCGGAACACCAGCGGCTGCGTGACGGCTGTCTCGGTGCTGGTCGTGGGGTCAAAGCGCTTGCTCGACGTGCCGATCTCGGCCACCACGGCGCCCTGGCCAGAAAGCGTGAAGGCGCCGTTGGCATCGGTGGTGGTGGCGAGCTCACCGCTGTCGCAGCGACCGTTGTTGTTGGTGTCGATGCAGACCTTGGCGTTGCGGTAGTAGCTGCCGGTGACGACGCCGGAAGTGGTCGTCGTGCTGCTGCCGCCGGAAGGGAACCCGAAGAAGCCCGAGTTGTTGTCGGAACCGCCACAGGCCACGACCATCACCGCCGCGGCAATGGCTGTCGGCCAGGGAGTCAGGTGGCGCACGAGTTTGCGCCCGCGCAAGGACGCGCTGCTACGTTGGGATGAATTCATCATGAGTGGAGTTATGAGGTGTGGATGAACCAGACCGGCGGCCGGGCGCCGTGATGCTCTGCGTGACGCGTGACAGCCATGTTGCAATTCGTCGTACACCGGGCTTGCTAATTCAGGGTTAAGAAATCTCCAGCAAATGTCACGCCGCTGACATGCGTGAAACCGATCCTCGCCGGTTGCCTCGCGGTCCGGTCCGCCCACCCTTTCTCCACGTGCCCTCGACGACACGCTCCCTTCGCCGACTGGCCGTGCTTGCCGCGGCTCTCCTGCTGTGTGGCGTGCTTGCCGCCTGTGGCCGCGATGCGCCCGCATCGCTGACTGCTTCGACGCCGGTACCGCCACCCCAAGCCGCGCCAACGCCAGCCCCCGCAGCGCCCCCCGCTCAGCCCGCCTACGTCGGCGCCACCTACGCCCCCGTGCCCGGCCGGCCGCAACCCAGCGCCGCGCAGCTCACTGAAATCGGCCGGCGCATCTTCTTCGACGGCAGCCTCTCGGCCACGGGCAAGGCCTCGTGCGCGAGTTGCCACGACCCGCAGCACGCGTGGGGGCCGCCCAATGCGCTGTCGGTACAGCTCGGCGGCGCCGACGGCAAGCAGGAAGGCCCGCGCGCCGCGCCCTCGCTGCGCTATCTGGAAACGCTCATCGCCTTCACGGAGCACCACCACGACAACGACGGCGACGACAGCATCGACGCCGGCCCCACCGGCGGCCACATGTGGGACGGCCGCGCCGGCTCCGCGCACGAGCAAGCGGGCATGCCGCTGCTCTCGCCCTCCGAGATGGGCAACGCGTCTGTGGCTGAAGTGGCGGCCAAGCTCGAACGCGCGACCTATGCCGATGAACTGCGCAAGGCCTTCGGCGACGACGTGTTCAAGAACCCGGACGCCGCCTTCAAGGCCGCGGGCCTTGCGCTGGAGGTGTTCCAGCAGTCGCCGAAAGACTTCTATCCGTTCACGAGCAAGTACGACGCAGTGCTGCGCGGCGAAGCCAAGCTCAGCGTGGCCGAGACGCGCGGGCTGCGGCTCTTCAACGACGAGAACAAGGGCAACTGCGCCTCGTGCCATATCAGCGTACGCACGCAGGACGGCGCTTTTCCGCTCTTCACCGACTTCGGGTTGATCGCGCTGGCCGTGCCGCGCAACCGCAAGCTCAAGGCGAATGCCGATCCGGCGTTCTACGACCTCGGCCTGTGCGGCCCGTACCGCACCGACATGAAGGACCACCCCGAATACTGCGGCCTGTTCCGCACGCCCACGCTGCGCAACGTGGCGGTGCGGCAGAGCTTCTTCCACAACGGGGTATTCCATTCGCTGGAGGAAGCCATCCGCTTCTACGCGCAGCGCGACACCACGCCGCAGCGCTGGTATGCACGCTCGGCCAAGGGCATCGTGCAGCAGTACGACGACCTGCCGCCGCAGTACCACGCCAACATCAACACCGATGCGCCCTTCGGGCAGAAGCGTGGCGACAAGCCGGCCCTGACCGAGGCGGAGATTCGCGACGTGGCGGCGTTCTTGCGCACGCTGACCGACGCGGACCAGAAGAACGCGCCGGTCAACGCTGGGCGCTAGCCTCCGCCCATGCGCTCGACGTTCGCGTTGAGCCGCACCAGCAGCGCTGTCAGTTGCTCGACTTCTTCGGGGGAGAAGCCGGCCAGCGCCTCTTGCGTGTGCGCATCCATCACGGCCTTGGCCTTGGGCAGGCGCCTGGCGGCCAGCGGGGTCAGCGAGATGAGGCGGCTGCGCTTGTCCACGGGGTCGGGCACGCGCTCGACCAGGCCGTCGCGCTCCATGCGGGCCAGAAGCTGCGCCATGCTGGGCTGCTCCACCTGTGCGATGCGCGCGAGCTCGGCCTGCGACAGCGCCTTGCTTTTCTTGAGCGACACCAGCACCGGCAGTTGACCCACGGCAAAGCCGAGTTCACGAACCCCCACGTCGGCGATGCGGGAGAAGCCGCGCGTCACGCGGCCGATGAGTTTCAGGGGATTGGGTGTCTCGGTGTCGGTCATGCCGGATATCTTACATGCATAGCCTCCTATGCTAATATAAATAGGAACCTATCCTTTATTGAGAAGTAATCCGAATGCACACCGATCCCCGCATTGCCATCGTTGGCGCCGGCCCCGGCGGACTCACGCTGGCACGCATCCTTCATCTGTCCGGCATCCATGCCACCGTGTTCGAACGCGAAGAAGGCCCGCTCGCGCGGCCGCAAGGCGGCACGCTCGACCTGCACGAAGACTCCGGCCAGTTGGCCGTGCAACGCGCCGGGCTCGACAGCGAGTTCCAGCGCATCGCGCGCTACGACGACCAGGGCTCGCGTCTGCTCGACAAGACCGGCCGCGTGCTGTTCGAGGAGCCCGATGCCTCCGCCGGCAACCGCCCCGAGGTCGACCGCACCGCGCTGCGCGACATGCTGCTGGCGTCGTTGCCGGCCGGCTGCGTGCAGTGGGGCCGTGCGCTCAGTGACATGCGGCTGCAGGAAGGCGGGCGCTGGAACCTCTCGTTCACAGGCGGCAGCGAGGCAGGCCCGTTCGACCTGGTCGTCGGTGCGGACGGCGCGTGGTCGCGCGTGCGGCCGCTGCTGTCGCCCTACAAGCCGCAGTACAGCGGCCTGACCTTCATCGAGTTCGGCATCGACGACGTCGACCGCAGCCATCCGGCCATCGCGCAGCTCGTCGGCCGGGGCAAGCTGGATGTGCAAGGCGATGGAAAGGCAATCATCGTGCAGCGCAACGGCAACGCGCATATCCGTGGCTATGCGATCTTCCGCGTGCCGGCAGACTGGGCAGCGAAGCGCTTCGACTTCTCGTCGCCAGCAGCGGTGCGCAGCGCGCTGCTCGCGGAGTTCGCGGGCTATGCCGATGCCGTTACCGACCTCTTCCGGGTGAGCAACGACCAGTTCGTCCCTCGTCTCATCCACGCGCTGCCGGTCGGCCATTGCTGGGCGCCTCGGCGCGGGCTCACGCTGCTGGGCGATGCGGCGCATGTGATGTCGCCGTTCGGCGGCGAAGGCGTGAACGCCGCCATGCGCGACGCCGCCGAGCTGGCCGCCCTGCTGGCCGGACAGGGAGACTGGGCCGCAGCGGTTGCCACTTACGAAATGGATATGTTCGAGCGCGTCATCGAAGCGGCGGAAGGCTCGGCCGAAGCCGCCGCCGTGCAGATGTCGCACATCGGCGAGGCGCTGACGCTGGCGCACCTGCAGGAGCACCGCGCCGGCGCTGCCTGACACCCATGCCGGGTATCCGGTGCGTATCGATTTGACTTTATTTTAGATATATCTAAAATAATTCCGATACACATCACAAAGGATACCCACCATGAGGCATTTCCATCTCAACCATCACCACTGCCACACCGCCCGCGGCGAACATGAAGACGGCCTTTCCGGCGGCCGCGGACACCGTGGCGGACGCGGCGGCGGACGCGTGTTCGGCCATGGCGGCCTGCGCTTCGTGCTGCTGCAGCTCATCGCCGACAAGCCGGCCCACGGCTACGAACTGATCAAGGCCATCGAAGACCGCCTCGGCGGCAGCTATGCGCCGAGCCCCGGCGTGGTCTACCCAACCCTCACGCTGCTCGAGGAAATGGGCTACCTCAGCGTGGAAACCGCCGACGGCAGCGGCCGCAAGCGCTACAGCATCACGGCCAGCGGCCAGGAATTCCTCACGGCCAATCGCGAGATGGCCGACGCCATGATGTCCCGCATGAGCGGCGGCGTCGACGGCGCCGGCCCGCGCGGCGGACGCCCGCCGCAGGTCACGCGCGCCATCGAGAACCTCAAGCTCGCAATGCGCATGCGCCTGTCTGGCGTGCTGACCGAGCAGCAGGCCCACGACTTCGCCGCGGTGCTCGACAGCGCCGCGCAGCAGATCGAAAAGATCTGAACCCCATCTCAACCCGCCCTGCTCACCCAGGACTTCTGCAATGACTGACTTCAGTACTTCATCTGCTTCCACCGCCCCCGACCGCACGCCGCGCCGGGTGCGCCACGACCTGCGCTTTCGCCAGCTCACGGTGAAAACCGCGCAGCGCGTGACGCCGCACCTGATTCGCATCACCCTCACGGGCGACGACCTCGCGGGCTTCACCAGCCCCGGCTTCGACGACCACGCGAAGATCTTCTTTCCCGATGCCACCACCGGCAAGCTCACGCTGCCCACGGCCGGCCCCGAAGGCCCGGTATGGCCCGCAAGCGGCCGCCCCACCATGCGCGACTACACGCCGCGCCGCCACGACGCCAAGGCCGGCACGCTCGAAATCGACTTCGCGCTGCACGAAGCCGGCCCCGCCACGCAGTGGGCCGAGCAGGCCAAGCCCGGCGACGTCGTCGGCGTGGGCGGCCCGCGCGGCTCGTTCATCGTGCCGACCGAGTTCGACTGGCACCTGCTGATCGGCGACGACACCGCCCTGCCCGCCATCTCGCGTCGCCTGGCCGAGCTGCCGGCCGGCTCTCGCGCGGTAGTGCTGGCGGAAGTCGACAGCGAAGCCGACGAGATTCCGTTCGACACGCAGGCCGAACTCACGTTGAAGTGGGTGCACCGCCGCGGCACCGAGCCGGGCCTGAGCCCCGTGCTGCTCGACGCGCTGAAGGCCATGCAGCTACCGGCCGGCGATTTCCATGCGTGGGTAGGCTGCGAATCGGCCATCGCCAAGGCGCTGCGTGCGCACCTGGTGGGCGAGCGCGGCGCGAATCCGAAGTGGACGCGGGCCTCGGGCTACTGGCGTCGCGGTGCGGTGGCAACGCACGACACGCACGACGAGTGACGGGTCCTTTCAGTGCGGCACTTCGGCCGGGCCTGAGGCGGCCGCACTGCGCCTCGGGCTTTTGATCAGCAACAGCAGCGGAATCGCCAGCACCGTGATGATCATCATGATCGCGAAGTCGTCCAGGTAGCCGATCAGCGCGCCCTGCCGCGTCACCTCCGCATTCAGCAGCGCCAGCCCCGTCATCGTGTCGGGCGACATCATCTGCGGCAGCGTCGACAGCGCGGTATTGCCCGGCGCCACGGTCGACGCGATCTGCGCATGCGCCTTGCTTGAGCCTTCGGTCAGCAGCGCCTGCACGATCGAGATGCCCACGCTGCTGCCGATGTTGCGCAGCAGGCTGAAGATGGGCGTGCCCTGGTTGCGCAGCCGCGGCGCCAGCGTGGCGAAGGTGGCGGTCGACAGCGGCACGAAGGTGAAGCCGATGCCCAGGCCCTGGATGAAGCCCGAGACGATGATCAGCGTGCTGTCCATCTGCAGCGTGAGCCGCGTCATCTGGTAGAGCGAGAACGCCGTGAGGCCGAAGCCCACAGCCATGATCGCGCGCACATCCACCTTCTGCACCAGCCGCCCCACGATGATCATCGCGATCATCGTGCCGACGCCGCGCGGCGCCGTCACCTCGCCCGTGTAGACCACCGGATAACCCATCAGCCCCTGCAGGAAGTTGGGCAGCAGCGCCATCGTCGCGAACAAGATCATGCCGACGATGAACGCGAACAGCAGGCCGGTGACGAAGTTGCGGTCTTTCAGCAGGTCGCGGTCGAAGAAAGACACGCCCTGCACCGTCCACGTGTGGACCACGAAGAAGCCGAAGGCCACCAGCGCGGCGGCGGCTTCGAGCTTGATCTCCCACGAATCGAACCAGTCGAGCTGTTCGCCGCGGTCGAGAAATAGCTGCAGCATGCCGATGGCCAGGCTCAGCGTGACAAAGCCGAAGATGTCGAGCTTCTCGCCCTGCGGCCGGCTCTCGGGCAGGTAGCGTGCGATGCCCCAGAACGCGAAGATACCCACCGGCAGGTTGATGAAGAACACCCAGCGCCAGTCGAAGTTCTCGGTGAGCCAGCCGCCCAGCAGCGGCCCGAGGATGGGCCCGACCATGATGCCCGCGCCCCAGATCGCCATTGCCTGGCCGACTTTCTCGCGCGGGTTGATGTCGAGCAGCACCGCCTGCGACAGCGGCACCAGCGCCGCGCCGAAGATGCCCTGCAGCAGCCGCGCGGCCACGATGCCGACCAGCGAGGTCGCAAGCCCGCACAGCGCCGAGGCCACCGTGAAGCCGATCACCGAGATGATGAACACGCGCCGCCGGCCCCAGTGGCCGCACAGCCAGCCGGTCAGCGGCAGCGCGATGGCCGAGGCCACGATGTACGAGGTGAGCACCCAGGTGATCTGGTCCTGCGAGGCCTGCAGGCTGCCCTGCATGTGGGGCAGTGCGACGTTGGCGATCGTGGTGTCCAGCGCCTGCATGATGGTCGCCAGCATGATCGAGATGGTGATCATGCCGCGGTGCGGCACCTTGGTTCCGGGCGCGACGCTCATGGCTTCTTGCCCTCGCCCGAGGTGATGTCCACCAGGCTGCCTTGCACCTTGGCGAGCAGGCTCAGCAGTTGCGCGCGCTCGGGCTGCGACAGCACCGCCATCACGCGGGCATTGAGCCCGTCGCTGAGGCTGAGCGCGCTGTCGAGCGCTTTCTCGGCGCTCGGCTCCAGATGAATCTTGTTGACGCGGCGGTCCGTGGCGCTGGGTTCGCGGCGGATCCAGCCGGCTGCGGCCATCCGGTCGCACAGGCCGGCCACGGCCATCGGGGTCAGGTCGAGCCGCTGCGCGAGTTCGGCCTGCGATAGTGGTTCTTCATCGCCGTGCATGGCCAGCGCGCCGAGCAGGCGGCACTGGGCGCTGGTGAGGCCGATGCGTTCGCGCGCGAGGCGGTCGAACTCTTCGCTGTAGAGCTTGCCCACGCTCTTGACGAGGAAGCCGAAGCGCTGGGTGAAGTCCCTTTTCATAAGGGACTTGATTATCTACATGTTTATTAGTTGGGGCTTAGCAAGCCCCCCCCCTCGCACTCACACACTCACAGTCAAAGCCAGCCGGCGCGCCTGAACCGGTAGTAGAGATAGCCGCAGGTGCTGACGATCAGCCCCAGCGCCACTGCATAGCCATAGCGGAATTTCAGCTCCGGCATGTTCTCGAAGTTCATGCCCCAGATGCCGGCGAAGGCGGTGCACACCGCAAAGATGCTGGCCCAGGCCGCAAGGCGCTTGGTGACTTCGCTCTCCTCGATGGTGACCATCGACAGGTTCACCTGGATCGCCGTGCCGATGGTGTCGCGCATCGCGTCGATCGAGCCGTTGATGCGCCCCAGGTGGTCGCCCACGTCGCGAAAGTACTCCTGCGAGCTCATGCAGATCTGCGGCACGCGCCCGCCGTGCATCTTGCCGGACGCCTCCAGCAGTGGTGCCACCGCGCGCTTGAGGATCATGCTGCGCCGCTTCAGGTCGTAGAGCTGCTTGATCTTGTCGCGCGCCGCGCCGCCCTGGCCGAAAAGCTGCTGCTCGATGGCTTCGAGCTCGTCCTCCAGCGCATCGATCACCGGAAAGTAGCGGTCGACCACCGCGTCCATCAACGCATACAGCACGAAGCCCGCGCCGTTGCGCAGCAGGTCCGGCTCGCGCTCGCAGCGCTCGCGCACGCCAAGAAAGCCCTGCTTGCTGCGGTTGCGCACCGACAGCACGTAGTTGCTGCCTACGAACACGTCGACCTCGCCCACGTTCGTGCAGTGCTCGCCCTCGGGCGATGGCTCGACCAGGTGCATGACGACGAAAAGCGAGTCGCCGTATTCCTCCATCTTCGGCCGCTGGTGGCCGTTGCGGGCGTCTTCCACCGCGAGCGGGTGCAGGCCGAATTCGTGCTGCATCACGCTCAGTTCTTCCGGTGAGGCGTCGCTCAGCGCCACCCAGACGAAACAGCCCGGCCGGCTGATGTAGTCGCTGATGGCCTCGACCGAGATGTCGGCGAGCTTGGCGCCGTTTTCATAAGCGACGCAATTGATCAGCATCGGTACTCTTCCATGTTCAATCTGGACGTCGATCAGGTCGTCGCGTTGGAATTCGAAGTTGCGGCCAGTTGGGCGGTGGCCGCCAGCGAAGCCTCGATGGCTTGCGTTTCGCTCCTGAGCAGCGCGAGCCCCTTTTCAGCCAGCGCGGAATGGCTCGCAACATCGGCCCACAGGCTGGCCGCGGCTTCGGAGCATGTCAGCGATGCGAATCGGATGCGGCCTTTCGCGAGATCGACGAAGCGCGCCTCGCGCAGGGGGTCGGTCCGGTCCCAGGCACCGCCGATGATCACGCGCTTGCCGCGCTTGATGCGGGGTTCGAGTTCCGCGAAGAAAGGCAGCTTCGCCGACACCCAACCCAGCATGCCGGCGCTGGCCGCGGTGTCGAAGGCGGATGGAGCGGCGTGCGCTTTCGCAAAGTCGCGCAAGGCACCCAAGTTGTAGAGCACCGGGTCCTTGGGCCCCGCTGCGCCGCCTTCCACCGGCCTGATGACAGACGGGCTGTGGCCCGCGCGCCCCTCGGGCCGTTTCGACTTTCGCAGCTCCGCAAGCTGGGCCGGTGTTATGCACAGATACAGCGCGGCAAGCTCTGCGGGCAAGGTGGCGCTGCCGGGCAGCGCAGCCGCGTTCGCTTCAAGGCCTTTGAAATCATCCAGCTGGGCCATGGGCGCCTTGTTTGTTCTTCACGCGGGGGTCGCGTCGGGGGATTTTAGAGTGGTGGGTGCGGGCCCGGCCGGCGCCTTGCGGATGTCCCATACAAGATAATCCGAGCCAAGGCTCGCTCGGATACCCCGACACAGACACAAGGCGAAATCATTGAATTCGAAGGATAAATCGACGGCATCCCCTGGCGGGGCAGAAGCAACGCTCGGGCACACCCCGATGATGGCCCAATATCTAGGCCTCAAGGCGGACCATCCGGACACCCTGCTGTTCTACCGGATGGGCGATTTCTACGAACTCTTCTGGGCCGACGCCGAAAAGGCCGCGCGCCTGCTCGACATCACGCTCACCCAGCGCGGCCAGTCGGCCGGCCAGCCGGTGGTGATGTGCGGCGTGCCCTTCCATGCGGTCGACACCTACCTGGGCCGCCTCATCAAGCTGGGCGAATCGGTCGCCATCTGCGAGCAGGTGGGCGAAGTCGGCGCCAGCAAGGGCCCGGTCGAACGCAAGGTGGTTCGCGTGGTCACGCCCGGCACGCTGACCGACTCCGAACTGCTCAACGACAAGAGCGAATCGCTGCTGCTCGCGGTGCATGCGGGCTCGCGCAATTTCTGCGGGCTGGCATGGCTCAGCGTGACCGGTGCCGAACTGCGGCTGGCTGAATGCCCAGCCGACGCGCTCGAAGCCTGGATCGCTCGCATCGCGCCCAGCGAGCTGCTGTACAGCGCCGAAGTAACGCCGGCTTTCGAGCAGCGCCTGAAAGCCGCGCGCAGTGCCACGCCCTTCACGCTGTCGATTCGCCCGGCGTGGCAATTCGACGGCGGCCTGGGCGAGCGCAAGCTGGCCGAGCAGATGGGCAGCAACAGCCTCGCCGCCTGGAACGCCGAATCGCTGACCAACGCGCATGCCGCAGCCGCCGCGCTGCTGGGCTATGCCGAACACACCCAGGGCCGCGCGCTCTCGCACGTGCAGCGCCTGTCGGTCGAGCGCGACGGCGACCTGATCGAGCTGCCGCCCACTACGCGCCGCAACCTCGAACTGGTGCAGACGCTGCGTGGCGAAGACTCGCCCACGATGTTCTCGCTGCTCGACACCTGCATGACGGGCATGGGCAGCCGCCTGCTGAAGCGCTGGCTGCTCTCGCCCCGGCGCGACCGCTCCGAAGCGCAGGCCCGGCTCGAAGCCATCGGCGCCCTGCAGTCGACCGTGCTCGGTGGCACTGCCGCACCGTGGCGCACGCTGCGTGAGCAGCTCAAGAACACGAGTGACGTGGAGCGCATTGCAGCCCGCATCGCGCTGCGGCAGGTGCGCCCGCGCGAACTGCTGGCGCTGCGGCTGGCGCTATCGAAAGCGGAGCAGCTTGCGCCCCTGCTGCCTGGCGCCGCTGCACTGCTGGCCCAGATCACCGAACGCCTGGCCCCGCCGCCCGGCTGCGCCGACCTGCTGACCAGCGCCATCAAGCCCGACCCGTCGGCGCTGGTGCGCGACGGCGGGGTGATCGCTACCGGCCACGACGCCGAACTCGACGAGCTGCGCGCCATCAGCGAGAACTGCGACGACTTTTTGCTGAAGCTCGAAATCAGCGAACGCGAGCGCACCGGCATCAGCAACCTGCGGGTGCAGTTCAACCGCGTGCACGGCTTCTACATCGAGGTGACGCAAAGCGCGCTCTCGAAGGTGCCCGACAACTACCGCCGCCGCCAGACGCTGAAGAACGCCGAGCGCTTCATCACGCCCGAGCTGAAAGCCTTCGAGGACAAGGCCCTGAGCGCGCAAGACCGCGCGCTGGCCCGCGAGAAGTGGCTGTACGAGCAACTGCTCCACGCGCTGCAGCCCTCGGTGCCCGCGCTCACGCAGCTGGCCGGCGGCATCGCCACGCTCGACGCGCTGTGCGCGCTGGCCGAGCGCTCGCACACGCTGCACTGGCGCGCACCGAGCTTCGTGGCGCACCCCTGCATCGAGATACAGCAGGGCCGCCACCCGGTGGTGGAAGCGCGGCTGGCCGAGAAGTCGTCGGGCGGATTCATCGCCAACGACACGCAGCTCGGGCCGCAGCAGCGCATGCAGGTCATCACCGGTCCCAACATGGGCGGTAAGTCGACGTACATGCGGCAGGTGGCCATCATCGTGCTGCTGGCCTCCATCGGCTCGCACGTGCCGGCGGCAGCCTGCCGGCTCGGGCCGATCGACGCCATCCACACCCGCATCGGCGCGGCGGACGACCTGGCCAATGCGCAGTCGACCTTCATGCTCGAAATGACCGAGGCCGCGCAAATCCTGCACAGCGCCACGGCGCAGTCGCTGGTGCTGATGGACGAGATCGGCCGCGGCACCAGCACCTTCGACGGGCTGGCGCTGGCCGCCGGTATCGCGGCCCAGCTGCACGACCGCAGCAAGGCCTTCACGCTGTTCGCCACGCACTATTTCGAGTTGACCGAGTTTCCGGCCACACACCACGGCGCCGTGAACATGCACGTGAGCGCGACCGAGGCGGGCCGCGACATCGTGTTCCTGCACGAAATGCAGCCCGGCCCTGCCAGCAAGAGCTACGGCATCCAGGTGGCGCGGCTCGCGGGCATGCCCGCGGCGGTGGTCAACCATGCGCGGCAGGCGCTGGAGGCGCTTGAATCGCAGCATGCGCAAACTCGTGCACAGGTCGACCTGTTTGCACCGCCTCCGGTGGCCGAGACACCGCTGGCCAGCGCCGTAGAATCCGCGCTGGCCGCGCTCGACCCCGACACCATGAGCCCGCGCGAGGCCCTCGATGCCTTGTATGCCCTTCAAAAACTGAATAAACGTGAACTCGGTGCCGCATGATCCGGCGCCGGTCATGCCAGACGAACCCATGACTTACTGCGTAGGCATCAAACTCAACGCCGGCCTGGTGTTTCTCTCCGACTCGCGCACCAACGCGGGCGTGGACCACATCAGCACCTTCCGCAAGATGATCGTCTACGAGCAGCCGGGCGACCGCGTCATGGTGCTGCTGTCGTCGGGCAACCTGAGCATCTCGCAGTCGGTGCGAGAAATCCTCCAGATCGAGGAGCTGCGCGAAACCCGCGAAGACGGCACGCAGGGCGAGCCCATCACCATCTGGAACGCGAAGAGCATGTTCGATGCCGCGCGCGTGCTCGGCTCGGCGGTGCGCCACGTGTACGACCGCGATGCCGAGGCGCTCAAGCATGCGGGGCTGGACTTCAACGTGTCCTTCATCTTCGGCGGGCAGGTCAAGGGCGAAGGCATGCGCCTGTTCCTGGTCTACGCGGCCGGCAACTTCATCGAAGCCACCACCGAGACGCCCTACTTCCAGGTCGGCGAATCGAAGTACGGCAAGCCCGTGCTCGACCGTGTTCTCACGCCCGAGACGCCGCTCGACGAGGCAGCCAAGTGTGCGCTGGTGTCGATGGACTCGACCATGAAGTCGAACCTGTCGGTCGGCCTGCCGCTCGACCTGGTGGTGTACGAGGCCAACAAGCTCGAAACCGACCGCGTGATCTGCATCGACGCCGACAACCCCTACTACCGCATGGTGCACAGCAGCTGGGGCCAGAAGCTGCGCGAGGTGTTCGACAGCATCGAAGACCCGGTGTGGGACGACAGCCAGACCGAGCATCCGCTGAAGATGCCCGCAACGCGCCACAGCCCGCTGCGCAAGATTTCCACGCCAGACGAAAAGCTGATCTGACCCCCGTGCCCCCGGTCGTCTTCTCGCACGGCAACAGCTTTCCCGCGAGCACCTACCGCGTCATCCTCGACAGCCTGCGCAACCGCGGCTTCGAGGTCGATGCCATCGAGAAATTCGGGCACGACCCGAAGTACCCCGTCACCGACAACTGGCCGCACCTGGTGCAGCAGCTGGCCGACTTTGCAAAGCTGCGTGCCGACCGCGCGGGCGGACCAGTGTTCCTGATCGGCCATTCGCTTGGCGGATTCCTGAGCCTGATGTGCGCGGCGCTGCACCCGGAGCTGGCGCGCGGCGTGGTGCTGATCGACTCGCCCATCCTCGGCGGCTGGCGCGCGAACACGCTCAACGTGGTCAAGCGCACGCCGCTCATGAAGAGCATTTCGCCCGGCGCCATCAGCCGCAAGCGCAAGAACAGCTGGGAGCATCGCGAGGCGGTGTTCGAGCATTTCCGCAGCAAGAAGGCGTTCGCGAAGTGGGACGAGCAGGTGCTGCACGACTACATCGACCACGGCACCTTCGATGCCGACAAAGCTGGCGAGGACGGCCGTTCACTGAGCTTCGACCGCGACGTCGAGACCGCCATCTACAACACCCTGCCCCACAACCTCGGCGCGCTTCTGCGCGCGCACCCGCTCAAGTGCAAGGCGGCCTTCATCGGCGGGCGCCAGTCGGCCGAGATGAAGCGGGTGGGCATGGCGATGACCGAGCAGGTCACCAGGGGCCGCATCGCCATGATGGACGGCACGCACCTCTTCCCGATGGAAAAGCCGCTGGCAACAGCCGCGGCCATCGAGGCCGCGCTGCGCAACCTGCTCTGAGCGACCGCGCCGTCACCCCTGGGTGACGTGCACCCCGGGCCGCCGGCCCGCATTCCACTTGCCATCTAGCGCCCGCTCGATCTGCGCGGCCAGCTGCAGCAGCAGCCCGTCGTTTGCCTGCGCCGCCTGTGCCTGGATGCCCAGCGGCATGCCGTTCTCCTGCGTGGCCATCGGCAGCGAGATGCCCGGCATGCCGCACAGGTTGGCCAGCGGCGTGTACGCGAAGTTCTTCCAGAGGTTGGCGAACCAGTCGTAGACGGACGGGTTCGTGCTCGTCGTCAGGTACTCGCTGGTGCCGACCTTGGGCGTAGGCAGTGCGGTGATCGGCGTCAGGATGATGTCCCAGCGCTGGAAGAAGTCGCCGAAGGCGCGCGAGGTGGTGTTGAACACCGCCTGCATCTTCGAGCGCTCGGTGTACGAGGTGTGCAGCCCGGCTTCCCAGATCTTGATGTTGATCGGCTCCAGCAGCTCGGCCGGCGGGCGCTCCAGCCCAAGCCGGTGCAGGTGGCCGTCGATGACCTGCGCGAAGTTGCTGATGTAGCAGGTGGTCTGCGCGGCAAAGGCGGCTTTGAAATCGACCTCGGGCAGCACCCATTCGACGTGATGGCCCAGCCCCTCGAGAAACTTGCCGACACGCTCCAGCTCGGCCACGAAATGCGGCGGTGCACGGAAGTCGCCCCACTCGTGCGACAGCGCGATGCGCAGGCGGCCCGGGTCGCGCCGGATGAGTTCGCTGTACGGCTCTGCTGGCGACCAGAAGGGCATGAACTCGCCGGGCGCGCCGCCGCGGCAGTGGTCGACGAAGGCCGCCGTGTCGCGCACCGTGCGGCTGTGGCAGCCCTGGATCGACACCAACCCCGAGAGGTCCGACAGGCCGGGCGCCAGCGAGAACACGCCACGCGACACCTTCAGGCCAATGTTGCCGTTCACGCCCGCCGGAATGCGGATGGAGCCGCCGCCGTCGGTGGCATGCGAGAGCGGCAGCACACCGGCGGCAACGGCGGCGGCCGTACCGGCCGACGAGCCGCAGGTGGTGTATTCGAGGTCCCAGGGGTTGCGCGTGGTGTGCAGCGCGTTCTCCGCCGAGCTGCACACGCCGAACTCCGGCGTCGTGCTGCGGCCCACGATGTTGAGGCCCGCCTTGCGCAGCTGCTGCGTGAGAAAGCTGTCGGCAGCCGGGCGATGGCCCTGCATCATCATCGAGCCGAATTCCTGCAGCCGGCCCTTCAGCGTCGGCCCGAGATCCTTCATCAGGTAGGGCAGGCCCGCGAACATGCCATCGGGGTTCATGCCGTCCTTCAGCGGATCGGCCACCACGTCGTCGAACACCTCGACCACCACATCGAGTTGCGGGTTGAGCTTCGCGATGCCCGCCGCGGCCTGGGCCGCCAGCTCCGCCGCCGTCACGTCGCCCTTGCGGACCCTCTCGGCCAACCCGATGCCGTCGTGATCGGCCCATTCGTTCCAGCTCATTGCCAGCGTCATCCGCGGTGCTCCATTCTTTCGAGATTTTGTTTCAAGGACTGAGCGCCCGATTTTGCCGAGCGTGTCGGCGCGACGCATACTCGCTCGTCCTTGGGTGAGCAGGAACGAGGGACAACGAGCGCATCGCATGACCGACACCGCCTGGATCGCCACCACGCTGACCGCTTCGCGCCCCCGCGCGGTGGCGGCGCTGCTGCGCTACTTCCGCGAGCTGGACACGGCCGAGGAAGCCTTCCAGGAAGCCAGCCTGCGCGCCCTGCAGCACTGGCCCGCGAGCGGCCCTCCCAGCGATCCGCTGGCCTGGTTGATCTTCGTGGGGCGCAATGCGGCGCTCGACGAGGTGCGCCGGCGCAACCGGCACGACGCGCTGCCCGAGGACGACGCACTCATCTCCGATCTCGAAGACACCGAGGCCCGGCTCGTCGAACAGCTTGACCACGCCCACTACCGCGACGACGTGCTGCGCCTGCTGTTCGTCTGCTGCCACCCCGAGCTGCCGCTCACGCAGCAGATCGCGCTGGCGCTGCGCATCGTCTCGGGCCTTTCGGTGCAGGAGATCGCGCGTGCCTTCCTCGTTGGCGAAAGTGCGATGGAGCAGCGCATCACGCGCGCCAAGAAGCGCGTGGCCTCGGCCGGCATTCCCTTCGACACGCCGGGCCGGCGCGAGCGCGACGGGCGGCTGGCCGCCGTGTGCACCACGGTCTACCTGCTGTTCAACGAGGGCTACTCGGCCAGCGGCGGCACCGAGCACGTGCGCGCCGCGCTGTGCGAAGAGGCGATACGCCTCGCGCGGCTGCTGCTCGCGATCTTTCCCGACGAGCCCGAGCTGATGGGCCTTGCCGCCCTGCTCCTGCTGCAGCATGCGCGCGCCGATGCGCGGCTCGATGCCGGCGGCATGGTCGTGCTGCTCGAAGACCAGGACCGTGCGCGCTGGAACCGCACGCTGATCGGAGAGGGCCTTGCGCTGGTCGAAGGCGCGCTGCGGCAACGCCGGCCCGGCCCCTACCAGCTGCAGGCGGCCATCGCAGCCACCCACGCGCAGGCCACACGCGCCGAAGACACGAACTGGGCCGAGATCGACCGTCTCTACGTAGCGCTCGAAACCCTTCAGCCCTCGCCGGTCGTCACGCTGAACCGCGCAGTGGCCGTGCACAAGCTGCACGGGCCGCAGGCGGCGCTGGCGCTGACGGAACCGCTGGCCGGTGCACTGGCCGACTACTTCCACTTCCACGGCCTGCAGGGCACGCTGCTGATGCAGCTCGGCCACGGCGAGGAAGCCCATGCCGCCTTCGCGCGCGCCCTCGGCCTGGCCCGCACGGCCGCGGAGGCGGCGCACATCCGAACGATGCTCGACCGCCTCGGCGCGCCGCATTGATCGATCCTCCCGAACCACGAACCACAGCCAGAAAAAGGAAGACCATGCTCTATTCCATCCTCATCTACGGTTCCGAATCCGCGGTGGCCGCCTGGGAGCCCGGCGTCGAAGAGGAGATGCTCGATCGCCACACCGACCTGCGCGACGACCTGCAGGCACAAGGCCGGCTCGGCACAGTGCTGCGGCTGATGCCGAACGTGTCCACCACGGTGCGCCGCGCGGGCGACATGCATCCGCTGGTCACCGACGGCCCCTTTGCCGAGACAAAAGAACAGCTGATGGGCATCTACATCGTGGAGTGCGAAACCGTCGAGGAGGCCACGCATGCCGCGCACCGGCTGGCCTTCGAGACCGGCGTGTTCGAGATCAGGCCGATCACCTGGTACGACCCGGGCGTGATTCCGGCGAGGATTCCGCAGGTCTGAAGCGACGGAAGATTTTTTCGGCAGCGTTGTCGGATCGCGCCGCCGCCGTCCGTCCTTGGCTGGAACGCCCGCATGTCGCGGGCGGCAACCCAAGGAGAAGACGATGTCCCACACATTCAAGGACCGGTGCTTGGTGATTCATGGCGGCAGCGGCGCCATCGGCGGCGCGGTGGCCCGCGCCTTTGCCCGCGAAGGCGCCCGGGTGTTCCTCACGGGGCGCAACCGTGCCAGGCTCGATGCGGCGGTGCAGGCCATCGTGGCCGAGGGCGGCCGCGCCGAGGCGGCGGTGGTCGACGCGCTCGACGAGCAGGCCATGGTCCGCCACGCCGGCGAGGTGGCCGAACGCGCCGGCGGCATCGACATCGCGCTCAACGCCATCGGTATCCTGCACGTGCAGGGCACGCCGCTGTCGGCGCTGTCGCTGGAAGACTTCTTCGTGCCCGTGCACGCCTACACCCGCAGCCCCTTTCTCACGGCCAAGGCCGTCGCGCTCCACATGGCAAGGCGCGGCGGCGGCGTGATCCTCTCGGTGTCGACACCGGCTTCGCGCCTGCCCGGCCCGGGCTATCTCGGCCACGCAGTGGCCTGCGCGGGCGTGGAGGCGTTGTCGCGCCACATGGCCGGCGAGCTGGCAGCCTTCAGCATCCGCACGGTGTGCATCCGCTCGCACGCCATTCCCGAAGCGGCGTTCGGCGGCTCGCATTCCTACGAAGTGTTCCGCCCGGCCGCGGAGAGCATGGGGATCACGGTCGAGCAGATGCTCGCGGACAAGCCAGCCGGCCTGCTCGTGAAGCGGCTTCCCTCGCTCGACCAGATGGCAGCCGCCGCGCTGTTCGCCGCATCGGAAGGCGCTGGCGCGATGACAGGCGCGGTGCTGAACCTCAGCGGCGGCGTCACGCTGGACTGAGGGCGGCTCCCTAGAATCGCGCAGGTCATCCTGAACCTTGCCGACCTCCGCATGTCTCTCGAACTCCCGTCAGCGCCCGCATTGGCCGACGCACTCATCGTCGATCCGTTCTATCTCGCAATCTCCGTCGACTTCGAGCACGACATGCCGACCCGCAAGGCGGTGCTCGCCAGGTACTTCGCCTACTCGCTGGGCGAGGCCGCGCGAACCGGGCGCTTCCTGGCGACGGAAGACGGCAAGCTCGGCGCGGCGGCCTGGCTGCTGCCGCGCACGAATGACGTCGACGCAGCCGAGTCGGCGGCAAAGAACGAATTCCTCGCGAGCACACTGGGCCCGCGTGGCTATGACAACTACCACCGCATCGTCGAATTCATGGCCGCGCGTGCGCCGGCCGTGGTGCCGGCGGGGGCCTGGTACCTGTCGATCCTCGGCATCTCGCCCGCCGCACAGGGGCGCGGGCTGGGTGCGCAGCTGCTGGCGCCAACGCTGGTCGAAGCCGACGCGGCAGGCGCGCCGTGCTTCCTGGAAACCTTCACGCCGCGCAGCGTGGCGTTCTACGAGCGGCTGGGCTTTCGCAGCGCGGCGGAACACCTGGAGCCGGTCACGAACTCGGCGTACGCGATCATGTGCCGGCCCGCCGCGGACATACTTCGCAACAACCACGGAAAATAAGCAAATACCGTTACCCGTCGCGCCGCGCTGGCCGAAGAATCCGCCGCATGTCCCCTCTCCCGATCGAAGACGCCGAACCCGTCTCGCTGAGCCCCGCCCTCATCGTCGAGGACGACCCCGCCATGCAGGCACGCCTGCGCTACGTGCTCTCCACGCTCGGCTGCGACGAGGAGCGCATTGCGGTGACCGACAGCGTCGCCGGGGCGCAGCAACTGCTCGGCGAGCATGGCTACGGCGTGGTGCTGGTGGACATCGGCCTGCCCGACGGCAGCGGCGTGGAGCTCATCGGCTGGCTGCAGGCGCACCACCCGGGCATTCCGGCGGTGGTGATATCGGCCTGGCGCACCGAGGAAATCATCTTCGCGGCACTGCGCGCGGGCGCCATCGGCTATCTGCTGAAAGAGCGTGACGACGTCGAACTCGGCATCGCGCTGCGCAGCATCGAACAGGGCGGTGCGCCCATCGACCCCAGCATCGCGCGCCACATCCTCGCGTGGCTCGCAACGCACCAGCCGACGGCCGACGCGCAGGTGCAAGCCTCCGGCGCCGCACCCGCCGCCGATGGACTGGCCCCGCTGACGCGCCGCGAGCGCAAGATCCTCGAGCTCGTGTCGCAAGGCCTGAGCAATCGCGACATGGCCGAGTCGCTGTCGATCTCCAGACTGACCGTGGAATGCCACACCAAGAACATCTACCGCAAGCTGGCCGTCAATTCGCGCACCGAAGCCGTCTTTCAGGCGCGAAGGCATGGCTTGCTGCGCTGACGGGCGCGCTGCTCCTCCTGCTTCTTGCGGCCAGCCCGGCCTTCGCCCAGGCAACCGCCGCGCCCGCGCTGCACGTCGAAGCCGTGCGCGGCACCGACTGGAACGACACGGCCCCGCCCGCTGAAGGCTGGGCACCCGTCACCCTGCCCGACAGCTGGGCCACACGCTGGCCCGGCTTCGACGGCGTGGTCTGGTACCGGCTGACGTGGCAGGAGCCGGAGCAGGTGCGCGAAACCGGCCTGCTGCTGCACTACCTCAACATGGCCGGCGAGGTGTCGCTCAACGGCACGCCGATCTCGCGCGACGACAGCCTGGTCGAGCCGCTCACGCGCGCCTGGAACACACCGCGCTACTGGCTGCTGGCGCCGCCGCTGCTCAGGCCCGGCACCAACACGCTGCTGGTGCGCGTATCGGGCCTGTTCGCCTATCAGGCGGGGCTGGGGCCGGTGAGCCTGGGCACGCCGGCTGCGATGCAGGCGGAGTTCGAGCAGGAGCGCCTCGTGCGCCGCGACCTGCAGGTGCTGGGCCTCGCGGTGAGCGCGGCGGCCTCGGCCTTCTTCGCCGCCCTGTGGCTGCTGCGTCGGCGCGAGACGGCCTACGGATGGTTCGCGCTGATGTCCGTGCTGTGGCTGCTGTTCGGCTACAACCAGATCGCAACCAGCCCCTGGCCCTTTGCCAGCAACCACAGCTGGCAGGCGCTGAACATCTCGACGCTGCTGGTCTTCGGCGTTTCCTACGTCGTCTTCGCGCTGCGCTTCTGCGGGCGGCGCATGCCCCGGCTGGAGGGTGCGGCGCTGCTGGTTGCGGTGGTCGGCGTGCTCGACCTGTGGCTGGCACCCGGTGCGGACCTGATCGCGCACCGCGCCATCTGGACGCTGGTGGGCGGCTTCACCGTCATCGCGGTGAACGGCACCTCGATCGTCCACGCCCTGCGCCACCGAAACAGCCCGATGCGCTCGCTCGCGCCGTTCATGGCGGTGTCGGCGCTGACGGACGCGCACGACTTGCTGGTGTTCACGCAGGTGATCGACAGCAACACCTACTACACGACGATGTCTTCGTACATCCTGCTGCTGGGCATGGCGCTGACGCTGGCCGCGCAGTTCGTGAAGAGCCTCAAGCGCATCGAGAACTTCAACACCGAGCTGATCGAGGAAGTGAACGCGGCCAAGGCCGACCTCGCCGCCACGCTGGCGCAGCAGCACGCGCTGGAGCTGACGCATGCGCGCATCGGCGAACGCGTGAACCTGGTGAGCGACCTGCACGACGGCCTCGGCGGCATGCTGGTGGGCAGCATCGCCACGCTGGAGCGCACGCCCGAGAACCTCAGCGCGCCCGAGCTGCTCGCCATGCTCAAGCACCTGCGCGACGACCTGCGGCTGATCATCGACGCCACCGGCCGCGACGACGGCGCCCGTGCACTCGGCGAACTGCTCGCGCCGCTGCGCCACCGCAGCGCCCAACTGCTCGACGCCAACGGCATCGACTGCCGCTGGCAGGTGTCGGGCATCGACACGCTCGAACTGCCGCCTTCGCAGAGCCTCGACCTGATGCGCTTCCTGCAGGAGGCGCTGACCAATGTGCTCAAGCACAGCGCGAGCCGGCGCGTGGACGTGACCGTGGCGCGCGCGGGCGCCGAGCTCCGGCTCAGCGTGCGCGATGACGGGCGCGGCTTTGCGGTCGAAGGCACTGGCGAAGCCGGCGGCGCAGGGTTGCGCAGCCTGCGCGCGCGGGCGCGCCGCCTCGGCGCCGAGCTGCAGTTGCAGTCGCGCCCCGGCGAGACGCAGGTTGCACTGCGAATGCCACTCGCGAGCTGACTAGAGTTCGAGCACCAGGCGCCCTTCGCAGGCACGCGAGCAGCAGGCCATCATCTTCGTGTTGGCGTCGCGCTCCGTACGCGTGAGCACCACGTCGCGGTGATCGACCTTGCCGGAGAGCACGCGCACTTCGCACGAGCCACACAGGCCTTCTTCGCAATCGCTCTGCACGTCGACGTTCGCGGCGCGCAGCGCGGTCAGCAGGGTCTGGTCGGGCGGCACGGTGAGGACGAGGCCGGAGTCTTTCAGCTCGACCTCGAAGGCGTGCTCCTTCGACGGATCGAGCGTGGCGAGCGTCGACTCGAAATGCTCCACGCGCAGCGCGCCTTCGGGCCACGCGGCGCAGCAGCTTTCCAGCGCTTCGAGCATTCGCAGCGGGCCGCAGGCATAGACCTGTGCGCCGGGCACGGGTTGCGTGAGCAGGGCCTGCAGATCGTTGCGGCGCCCTTCGTCGGCAGCGTGCACGTGCAGGCGTTCGCCATGCAGCGCGGCCAGCTCATCGACGAAGGCCATGCTCGCGCGGCTGCGGCCGCTGTAGTGCAGTTCGTAGTCCATGCCCAGAGCCTTCGCGCGCCGCGCCATCGCGCTGACCGGCGTGATGCCGATGCCGCCGGCAATGAAGATCGCCTTCTTCAGCGACTCGTCGAGGCGAAAGTGGTTGCGCGGACCGCGAATGCGCAGCCGGTCACCCGGCTTCACGTTCGCATGCACCCATGCCGAGCCACCACGCCCATCGGGCTCGTGCAGCACGGCGATTTCCAGCACGCCCGCCTCGTCGGGGTCGCCGCACAGCGAGTACTGGCGCGACAGCTCGGGCGTGCCGCATTCGACGTCGATGTGCGAGCCAGGCGTCCAGCGCGGCAGCGCCTTGCCGTCGGGCGAGACGAGGCGCAGCTTGACGATGCCATCGGCCACCGGCGTCACGCGCTCGACCACCACGGGCCTCGCGATCGAATGCGCCGAAGGTTCGCCGATGCGCACGGGCACCTGCACATCGCGCAGGCTCTTGTTCGCGCGCTCGGGGTTGGCCGCCGGGTCCCATTCCACCCACAGATGCTCGGGCCCGCGGAACGAAGTGTTCGGCACGTAGGTGAAGCGCTGCTCCGACAGCCGCATATGCGGCAGCCGGCGCGTGAACTCCTCAAGGAAGATCTGCATTTCCATGCGCGCCAGGTTCTTGCCCATGCACTGGTGCGAGCCGTAGCCGAAGGTGAGATGGTCGCTGGCGTTGTCGCGGCGGATGTCGAACAGGTCGGCATCGGCGAAGTGCCCTTCGTCGTGGTTGGCCGACGAGGTGACGATCAGCAGGCGCGAGCCCGCCGGCAGGTCGACGCCGTCGATCTGCGTGTCTTTCGTGACGAGCCGGCGCCATGCGGCCACCGAGCCGTTGTGGCGCAGGCACTCTTCCACCGCGTTGGGAATGAGCCCCGGGTCTTCGCACAGCTCGCGCCACACGTCGGGGTGCTGCAGCAGCAGCTTCATCGCGTTGGCCGTGGCGTTGGCGGTGGTCTCGTGCGCGGCGACGATGCCGGCCATCATCATCGAGTGCAGGTACGAGTCGGTCACCACCTCGGGGTGCAGCATCTGCTTGCGGATGCCGTACTGCATCCAGCCGGGTGCGTCGGGGTCTTGCCGCATCTTCTCGAGCACCTTGCCGGCGTACTGCCAGAAGTTGCCGACCGCGTGCGCCACGGCCACCTGCTCCTCGGGCTTCGGGCGGCCCCAGGTGTTGACGGTGTGCGCGATGGAGTATTTGCGCAGCGTGTCCATGTCTTCCTCGGGCACGCCAAGGAAGTGCAGCGCCACGGTGAGCGGAATTTCCCACAGCATCTGGTCGACGAGGTCGGCCTTGCCGTCGTCGATGAAGCGGTCGACATACGTGCGGGCCAGCTCGCGCACCATCGGCTCGTGGTGCTTCAGCGCCTCGGGCGTGAACGGGTCCATCAGCGCGCGGCGGCGCGGCATGTGGGCGGGCTCGTCTTCGTTGACCAGCGTGCGGTTCAGCGCGAAGCCGTACGAGGCGAGCACCGCGTTGGCTTCCTCGCCGGTGGGCGTGATCTTTTCCAGCGCATTCGACGGGCTGAAAGTGATGTTGTCGCGGAACACCGCCTTGATGTCCGCATAGCGCGTGAGCACCCAGTAGCCCAGCTTCGGGCTGTAGAAGATGGGCTCCTGCTCGCGCGCCCAGCGCACGTACTCGGGCGGGTCCTGCTGGTAGCCGTCTTCGAAGGGGTCGAAGCCGGCGGCGCGCTGGCTCACTGGGCAGCCCGTGGGCGTGCGCTCGGAAGACAGCGGCCCGTGCGCAACGGGGCAGCCGGAAGCGCGTGGTGGCATGGCGGTATCGGGCATGGCGGCAGACTCAGTCGAGGGTGATCTTCAGGTCGCGGATCAGCTTGTGCCAGCGCACGGTTTCGTTCTTCAGCAGCTCGGTGTACTGGGCTGGCGTGTTGCCCACCGGCTCCACGCCGAAGTCGACCATGCGCGTGTGCACCGAGGGCTCGTTGATGGCCGCGACGATCTGGCGGTTGAGCGTGTTCACCACCTCGCTGGGCGTGGCCGAAGGCACCACCACGCCGACCAGCGCGGCAGCCTCGACGT
The DNA here is from genome assembly GCF_900106655.1 of Variovorax sp. YR634. Taxonomy (NCBI): domain Bacteria; kingdom Pseudomonadati; phylum Pseudomonadota; class Betaproteobacteria; order Burkholderiales; family Comamonadaceae; genus Variovorax; species Variovorax sp. YR634. The sequence continues at coordinate 15,777 of NZ_FNOL01000029.1, read as the reverse complement.
TCTTGTAGCCGAGCTCGGCGAAGGTGGGCACGTCGGGCAGCTGCGGCAGGCGGGCGGGGTTGGCCACGGCCAGCGCGCGCACCTTGCCGCCCTTGATGAAGCCGGAGCCCGCGGCCAGGTCGACCATCATGGCCGGCAGTTGCCCGCCGACCACGTCGGCCAGCGCAGGCGCCGCGCCGCGGTACGGCACATGGACCATGAAGAGCTTCGCCTCCACCTTCAGCAGCTCCATCGCGAGGTGGTGCGGGCTGCCCGCACCGGCCGAGGCGTAGTTGATGCCGCCGGGCTTGGCCCTGGCCTGGGCGATGAAGTCCTTGGCCGAGGCGAAGCCCGAGTTCGCGCCGACCACCAGGATCATCGGGAACTTGCCCATCAGCGTGACGGGCGCGAGGTCTTTCGTCGGGCTGTAGCTCAGCGACTTGTAGAGCGCGGGGTTGAAGACCAGCGTGCCGTTGTCGGCCGAGAGGATGGTGTAGCCGTCGGCCGGGGCACGCGCGGTTTCGGCGGCGGCCAGCGCGGTGTTGCCGCCGGGCTTGTTGTCCACCAGCACCGGCTGCGCGACCTGGGTGGACAGCGTCTGGGCGACCGTGCGCGCGAGAAAGTCGGAACCACCGCCGGCCGCGTACGGAACGATCCAGCGGATCGGCTTGGCGGGAAATGTCTGGGCGCTTGTGCTGGCAACAGCTGCCAGCGAAAGGATGACGGCAATGCACTTCTTCATGGGGTGTCTCCGGATTGGATATTGTGTATTGCGTAATTATCATACGCATAGCGTAATCACAGAATCGCGGGTTTACCCGGCCATGCAGGCCGAGCACCTAACATGAAGGCGACATGACCTCATCCCCGGAACCCAGCTCCCCTGCCCGCGAGCGCCGTCAGCGCGTGCAATCCGCCGAAACCGGCATGGCCGTGCTCAAGGGGCTGGCGCACCTGGGCGGCCGCAGCAGCCTCACGGCGTTGTCGACGCACGTCGCCGAGAGCCCGGCCAAGGTGCACCGCTACCTCGCCAGCCTGATGGAAGCGGGCCTCGTGCTGCAGGACGCCGCTTCACAGCACTACTACCTGGGCACCGAGGCCATCCAGATCGGGCTGGCCGCAATGCGGCAGGCCGACCCGATCCGCGCGGCCGAGCCCTGCCTGATCCGCCTGCGCGAGTCGCTGGAGGTGACGTGCTTCGTCGCGGTCATGGGCAACAAGGGCCCGACCATCGTGCGTTTCGAGGAGCCGGGCCTGCCGGTGACGGTGAACGTGCGCGCCGGCTCGGTGATGTCGATGCTGTGGTCGGCCACCGGCCGCGCCTTCCTGGGACTGCTCGACGAATCGCGTGTGCTGGCGCTGGCCGAGCAGGAACTTGGCGAGGCCACGCCCGAAATGCGGGCGCAGCTCGACGCGAAAGACCCGATCGGGCATCTGCGCCGCGAGGTGCGACTGGCGCACTGCGCCAGCGTGAAAGACACCTACCTGCGCGGCATCAGCGCCGTGGCGGCGCCGGTGTACGACTATGCGGGCCGGGTGTGCGCCGTGATCACCGCACTGGGCGCCACGGGGGGCTTCGATCCGGCCATCGACGGGCCCATTGCCACGGCGGTGCGGCAGGAGGCCCGGGCCGCCAGCGCCCTGCTGGGCGCCGCAGCCTGAAGCTTCAGGGCTGGATCAATCGGCCCAGACCACCGTGCCGGTCCACGCCGTGGCCAGCACCAGGATGCCGAAGGCAATGCGGTACCAGGCGAACGGAATGAAGTTGTGGGTGCTGATGAACTTCAGCAGCCAACGCACGCACAGCCAGGCGCTGATGAACGAGAACACCAGCCCCACGGCGAACAGCGGGATGTCGGCCATCGACAGCGCCGCGCGCTCCTTGTAGATGCTGTAGAGCCCTGCGCCGATCAGCGTCGGAATGGCAAGGAAGAACGAGAAATCGGTCGCCGCCTGGCGCGACAGGCCCAGCAGCATGCCGCCGATGATGGTCGAGCCGCTGCGGCTGGTGCCCGGGATCATCGCGAAGCACTGCACCAGGCCGACCTTCAGCGCATCCCACGGCGTCAGGTCGTCCACGTGCTCGACACGCACCGAGCCCGGCGGCCGCTTCTCTGCCCACAAGATGATGAAGCCGCCGATGATGAAGGTGCTTGCCACCACGGTCGGAATGAACAGGTGCTCCTTGATGACCTTGCCGAACAGCAGGCCCAGCACCACCGCGGGAAGAAAGCCGATGAAGATGTTCAGCGCCAGTCGCTGTGCCTTCGGTTGCCGCGGCAATGCGACGACGGTCGATTTGATCTTCTGCCAATAGACCAGGATCACCGCGAAGATCGCGCCGGTCTGGATGGCGATCTCGAAAACCTTGCCCCGGTTGTCGCCGAAGCCGCCGAGCAGCGAGCCCGCAAGAATCAGATGGCCGGTCGATGAGATCGGAAGGAATTCGGTCAGCCCCTCGACGATGCCCATGACGGCGGCCTTGGCCAGCAAAACAATATCCACGCGTACTCCTTTTAAGAGCAGCCATTATCACGATGGGTCGGTCAGGAGGAATTCAGGATCCCCAGTTCCGGTGATGTTCAGATGCAGTGCGTTAACACAAAGTAGTGCATTACCGGGCATGTGTGATGTCCGAAGGAGCTTGCGCCAAATGCGAACGCCAATGCCCGCCAACGGGCACGAAGAACATAACTCGACCGTCGACGACCACGGCGAAGACCGTCGCAAGAATGCACAGGACCTCGAGCGCGAGCAGTGCGCCTCGATGCGGCGAGTGACCGAGGCCACCGGCGCGTCGGCCCACGAACTGCAGCAGTTGATGCAACGGCTGCTCGACATCGACCGCTCGGGCTCGAGCGCCGGCATCGTCGCCCAGGGCCACATCGCGGCCGACCGCATGCAGTCGGGCATGCAGGCACTCGACCTCGGCGACGGCCACCTGGCCGAACAGCACGGCGATGCCGCGCAGAGCATCGATTTCTGGCTGCTCGAGCCGCTCGACCCGGCGCACGACAAGAAGTGGTACGCCCGCTGGAAGTTCTGGAGCTTCATCCTCGGCGTGTCCGGTTCCGAAGCCGCACTCACCCTGCAGGGCCTGGCGCTGCGCCCCACCGAGCCCGGCGACACGCACGCGGACCTGGTGGCCAAGGCGCGCAAGGTGCTGGAGGCCTGGCGCCGCACTTCGGAGCCGCTCTTCTGGGCGGCCGTGGAATGCTACGTGCGGCAACAGTCGTTCTCGCTCGAAACACAGGCCTACCTGATGCACTGCATCGCCGCCATGTTCGCGGGCGACCCGATGAAGCTGTCGAACGCGCAGAGCGAACAGCTCGCGGGCGTTCTCACCGACACCTACTGCGACGCGCTGGGCACCTCGGCGAGCATGCCCTCGGCGGACATCTACCGGCGCCTGTCGCAGGGGCTGGAGGCGACTGATCGCGAAACTGGCCTTACCCGCAACCTGGGGCGCAGCGACGCGGCCCAGATCGCGATCACGGCGCTGTTCTCGGTCATCGAAGGCTCGCGTTCACGCTACTGAGCCGTGCGCCGGCGCAGCGCGCGCACCGCGCTGTCGACCGTGGTCAGCACCGGCAGGCCGCCGCCGGCCTCGCAGGCAGCGCGTGCCCTGGCCATGCTGAACTGCGCCAGTGCAATGCGCGTGCAGCCGCGTTCGCGCAGCGCTGTGGCCTGCGCAGCGATCAGGGTGTCGTGGCGCTGCACATCGCCGGCATTCAGTGCGTCTAGCGCACCCTCGGCCAGCGCGAGCTCGAGTGCCGTGTCTTGCGGAAACTCTGGCGGCATCGAAGCCAGCGTGGGCGCAAAGGTCGCGATCAGCCCGAGCCGGCCCTGCCCTTGCGCCGCCTCGTCGATCATGGCCTCGTTGGGCTTGAGCACCGGAATGCCCGCATGCCGCCGCGCCACCGCCTCGATGCACGGCCCGAAGGCCGAGCAGGTGAAGAGAATGCCCTGCGCGCCCGTATCGACCGCGTACTGCGCCAGGCGCTGGAAGCGCTCGTGCATCGCGGCGTCGAGCCCCTTGCCGTTGCGCGCCAGATCGGCCGAGAGGCTGTCGTCGAGCAGGTTCATGCGCACGGCCTCGGGCCAGTCGCGCGCGAAGGCTTCGTTGATGGGCGCGACGGAGTGCGAGAGCGCGTGGATCAGGGCAATGCGGGTCATGAATTCAGAGGCTCTTCAAAAGCTCAGATACCTTTGGAAGAAGGATTGGCGAACGCTTCCTTCGTCTCGGCATTCAGCGGGTAGTTGATGTTGATGCCCTTCGGCGGAATCGGCGACATGAACCACTTGGCATAGAGCTTCTCCATCTCGCCCGACTTCATCATGCCCGACACGACGCGGTCGACCAGCGCCTTGAAGGCCGGGTCGTCCTTGCGGAACATCAGCGACTGGTTCTCGGTGCGCAGGCTCTCGCCGGTGATGATGAAGTCCTTCGGGTTGCGCGCATTCGCGATCTGCCCGGCCAGCAGGATGTCGTCGAGCACGAAGGCCTGGGCACGGCCGCTTTCCACCAGCAGGAAGGAGTCGCTGTGGTCCTTGCCCGCGAGGTTGTTCACTTCGAGGCTGCGGCCGCGGTCGGCCTCGCGCAGCAGGCGGAACGAGGTGGTGCCGCTGGTGGTGGCCACCGTCTTGCCCTGCAGGTCGGCAATGCTCTTGATGCCCGAATCGGCCTTCACCAGCATGCGCACGTTGTAGCGAAAGATGTCGGGCGAGAACGCCACCTGCTTCTGCCGCTCGACCAGGTTGGTGGTGGAGCCGCATTCGATGTCGACCGTGCCGTTCTGCACCAGCGGAATGCGATTGGCCGAGGTGACGGCCTGGTACTTGATCTCGATGGCCGGCATCTTCAGCTCGGTCTTCACCGCCTCGACGATGCGGTTGCAGATCTCGATGCTGTAGCCCACGGGCTTGAGGTTGCCGTCGAGGTACGAGAAGCCGAAGGACGACTCCCGGTAGCCGAAGGTGATGGCGCCGCTGGCCTTGATCTTCGCGAGCGTGTCGCTCTCCTGGGCCTGCACGGCCGTGAGCGGCATGAAGGCCGCAAAAATCACCGCGAGCGCGGCACCAAAGGGAAACGGCAGACGAAGCTTGGGCATGGAACGCTCCTCGGAACGATGGTTGAAGAAAAAGCGGATGGGAAAGTGGTAGCGCTCAGCGCGCGGCGGCGCGTGTGACCGCATCGATGGAGGCCGCGAGCCGCGCGGCGATCTCCTGCAGGTCTTGCCGCGTGGCAATGAAGGGCGGCGCCAGCAGCACGTGGTCGCCCAGCCGGCCATCCACCGTGCCGCCGAAGGGGTAGCACAGCAGGCCGCGCGCCATGGCGTCCTTCTTGACGGTGGCGTTGACCTTCAGCGCCGGGTCGAAGGGCGTCTTGCTCGCGCGGTCGGCCACCAGCTCGATGCCCCAGAAAAAGCCGCGGCCGCGGATGTCGCCCACGTGCGGGTGCGCGCCCAGTGCATCGGCCAGCATCGCGCCGAAGGCAATGCCGTCTTCGCGCACCTTGGCGACCAGCCCGTCGCGCCGGATCACCCGCTGCACCGCGAGCGCAGCAGCGCAAGCCATCGGGTGGCCGAGGTAGGTGTGGCCGTGCTGGAAGAAGCCGCTGCCGCTGGACATGGCTTCGACGATGCGGCGCTGCGCCAGCACAGCGCCCACGGGCTGGTAGCCGCCGCCCAGGCCCTTGGCGACGGTCATGAGGTCGGGCACCACGCCCTCCTGCTCGCAAGCGTGCAGCGAGCCGGTGCGGCCCATGCCGCACATCACCTCGTCGAGGATCAGCAGCACGCCGTATTTGTCGCACACCGCGCGCACCGCCTTGAAGTAACCCGGCACCGGCGTGAGCACGCCGGCCGTGGCGCCGCCAACGGTCTCTGCCACGAAGGCGATCACGCGATCGGCGCCCTGCGCGAGGATGGCCGCTTCGAGCTCTGCCGCCAGGCGCAGGCCGTACTGCCCGGTGCTTTCGTCATCGCGTTGCTCGCGGTACGGGTAGCAGGGCGACACGTGCGTGGCCGGCACGAGGATGGGTGCGAAGGGCTCGCGACGCCATGCGTTGCCGCCCACGGCCAGTGCGCCCAGCGTGTTGCCGTGGTAGCTCTGGCGGCGCGCGATGAAGTGCGTGCGCTGCGGCTGTCCGATTTCGACGAAGTACTGCCGCGCCATCTTCAGCGCCGACTCCACCGCTTCCGAGCCACCGCTTACCAGGTAGACGTGGCTCATGCCCTCGGGAGCGGAGCTGATCATTTCGTCGGCCAGCTGCTCGGCCACTTCGCTCGTGAAGAAGCTGGTGTGCGCATAGGCGAGCTTGTCGATCTGCGCGTGCATGGCGGCCAGCACCTCGGGGTGCGCATGGCCGAGCGACGACACCGCCGCACCGCCAGAGGCGTCGAGGTATTCGCGGCCTTCGGCGTCGCGGATGAACATGCCGTGGGAGCCGGCGGCAACGGGCGGGGTCTGGCGAAGATGGCGGTGGAAGACGTGCGTCATGGGGGCTGGCAACTGGACTCTCGGGTTGGAACTAACGTTTCCACCGGATTATTGTTTGGAACATTTGTTCCGTCAACTGCCGCCATTCGCCCCTCCGGTACATTTGTTCCAACGACAGCCGAAGAGAGACACCGCCATGGGCGCCCGAGAGCAGATCCGCCAGCGTTTCAACGAACTGAGCCCCGCCCTGCAGCAGGTGGCGCGCTACGTGCTCGACCATCCGAACGAGGTGGTCACGGGCTCGATGCGCAACGTCGGCACGCGCTCGCAGAGCACGCCCGCCACCCTCGTGCGTTTCGCGCAGCATCTGGGCTTCGAAGGCTGGCCGCAGCTCAAGGAGGCCTTCGCCGCCGACATGGGCCTGGGCTCCGTCGAGACCTACGGCGGTCGCGCCAAGCAGCTCGTCGGCCGCGCCAAGGACCAGACGCTGACCGGCGAAATGTTCGAGGTGCAGCGCCGCAATCTTGAAGCCACGCACCAGCAGAGCGAGCAGGCGCTGCAAAAGGCCTGCGCGCTGATCGAGAAGGCCCCGGCAGTGCACGCCGCGGGGTTCAGGGCGTGCTTTCCGATCGCTTTTTCATTCGTCTACGTGTACCGGCTCTTCCGCGCCAGCGTGCACCTTGTCGATGGCCAGGGCGGCTCGCTGGAAATGCAGCAACGAGCCTTCGCCAAGGGCGACGCGCTGGTGGTGGCGAGCTTCGTGCCCTACTCGCGCGAGGCGCTGCAGGTGGCGCAGGCGGCCAAGGCGGCGGGGTGCCGCATCGTCGCCATCACCGACAGCGTGACCTCGCCGCTGTCGCTGCTGGCGGACGAGACGCTGCTTTTCACGATCAACAGCCCCTCGTTCTTTCCGTCGGTCGCGGCGGGGGTGGCGGTGACGGAAGCGCTGGTCGAGCTGCTGGCCAGCCGCGCGGGCAAGCCGGTGATCCGGCGCATCGACCAGGCGGAGGCGCAGCTGTTCGAATCGGGGGCCTACCTCACGCCGCCGGCGGCGCGCGGCGGCTAGGGCCAGGAGCTCAGATCAGCGCCCGGGTGCGGCCGGCGGCCTGCTGGCTCAGGTGAAGCACCAGCAGGTCGCGGTTGGCGATGATGTGGTCGCGCATGGCGGTTTCGGCGCCGGAGGCTTCCTGCCGGCCCAGCGCCTCGACGATGCGGCAGTGCTCTTCCAGCGCCTGCAGAGCCTGCTCGTGGCGGTACAGCTGCATCGACGCGTCGCGGTTGTGCGGACGCAGCTTGCTGTCGAAGATGATCGGCAACTGGCTGGCTCGCTGCACCGCCTCGGTCAGCCAGCGGTTGTCCGCCAGTGTCAGCAGCTTGCGGTGAAAGGCCTGGTTCAGGTCCTGCCAGCACTCGGCCCGGGCGTCAGTCCATTCGCCCCTGCCGTGCAGCACTTCGTACTGCTCGTCGAGCATGGCCGTCAGTTGCGCCAGGGCTCCGCCTTCGAGACCGCGCTCGCTGATCAGGCGGCAGCACATGCCCTCCAGCGTGGCACGCACGCTGAAGGCGTCGAACACGTCCTTGGCGTTGAAGCGGCGCACCTGGAAGCCCTTGTTGGGCAGATACAACAGCAGCCCCTCGTCGGCCAGCCGCGCCATGGCGCCGCGCACAGGAGTGCGCGACACGCCAAGCTCGTTGGCGAGCGAGATCTCCATCAAATGGGAGCCAGGGGCAATCACACCATCGAAGATGCGATTGCGCAGCGTGTCGGCCACGGACAACGCTCGTGTCCGAGAGGGGTCTGGGGGGGTCATCGAAAGTCGGGAACTAGGGGGCGCCGGAAGCGGGTCGCGCGGATGGTACGGCCGCGTACAAAAGCTTCATATCCCCGATTTCCGTAAAAATTTTATTCCGGGACTTTTTCGATGATTACTTCAAATTTATTAACTTTTGTAAACTTCTCTTCAGCTGTACGCGTTAACCCGCCTCCGGTAGCCCTTCCGGACAGCCTGCCTATCTGGCAATGATCCAGTCGGCGATCTGCGGGACAACTTCGCGATCGAGCCCGTTGAAGCCGTGATACGCCATGGCCTCGCACGAGTCGCCCCAGTTCTCCCCGCCCTTGAAGCTCAGCAGCGCCTTCCTCGGCGAGTTCTCGAGCTTTCCCATGAGGACGGGCACGTTGGCAAACGCGCAGAGCGCGCAACCATCCTGCTCGTGATGGACGACGAGAACGGGAACCCGGATCTTTTCCAGCGGCATTGCCGGAACGGGCCGTCCCCGGTCGTCGGTGAGGATGGTCGAACTCAGCACGATGCCGTCCGGCCCTTCAGGGCCCGCGAGCTCGGTCGCGACGTATGCCGCGGACTGCGTACCCCGGCTGGTGCCCACAAGCCACACAGGCACCCTGGATTGCGCTCGCATCCACGCAATGACCGCCTTGAGGTCGGCCGCATGCTCCGGCTTCTGGCGAAAACCGCTGAGGTAGGGTGGACTCAGTCGGTCGGACGGAGCATCGACGACGGCGACCATGAGCCCTTGGTCCGCAAACAGCTGCCGCGTGCGAACGAGAAAATTCCCGGCGCCCCAGTTGAACGAGCCATTGGGAAAGATCTGCAGCCCGCCGTGCCCGCCCGCGAGCAGGATCACGGCAGCCTTTGGCGCTGGCGGCGACAGCACGAGCATCCGCTGCGTTACCCCGGGCCGGGTGGGAATGTCGACCACCTTCTGCGTGGTCTGCGCCTGGACTGGCGAAACCAGTGCAATCAGGAAAAGAAAGCCCGCGATCCAGTACCTGGCAATGTTGCGCATCGACGATCTCCTGGGGGTACAGCTTTGAGTCCGTTTGCCGCCGACCTGCATAATCGCGCCCTTTTTCCCTAGGGACGCCAGATGAATCTGGAAATCGCGCAATCCACGCCGACGGCGGCAAGCATTGCGAAGCTCGTTCAGGCGCACTACGGCCTGGGCGAAGTGGTCGAGAGCGAGTTCCTGCGGCGCAGCTTCAATCAAGTCTATCGGCTGAGCTTTGCCAGCGGGCGACGTGCCGTGGCGCGGCTCTGCGCCGAGCGGCCCCGAGGCGGCCCCAACATGCTGTTCGAATCAGCCGCGCTGCAGCATTGGGCCCAGGCCGGATGCACCGTATCCCGTTGCCTGCCCACCGCGGACGGTGAAGTCGCCATCCACGTGTCGCTACCAGAGGGCTCCCGGGCGCTGATGCTGTTCGAGTATCTGGACGGAGAGTTCACCGGCGACTCGGCCGATGACATCGGAGCCTTTGCGCACGGACTGGCCGCCTTGCACATCACTGGTGAAAGCTACCAGGGGCCGGCCAGCAGCTATCACCTGGACCTGGACTACCTGCTGCTGCGCCCCCTGCAAGGCCTGCTGCACGCTCCGACCATGACCGCCGAGTTGCGCCCGCAATTCGAGAGGCTGGGCCAGCGGCTGCACAGCGACGTCCTGGCATTGGGCGAGCTCAGCCGCGTGCTGTGCCACGGCGACGCGCACGGCAGCAACAACTTCATCGTGCGCGGTGCGCAGGAGCAGCACGAGGCGGTGTTCTTCGACTTCGACGAGGCAGGCCCCGGCTACCTGGCCTATGAACTGGCGGTCTATCCGTGGAGCCTGCATCCGCGCACGCCCGATGGCGTACTGAGCGACAAGGCAACGGGGCAGTGGCGGAACTTCATATCCGCCTATCGCGAGGCCCGGCCTGTCGCCGATGCCGACCTCGCCGCCGTCGCACGCTTCATGGCGGTGCGGCAGATCTGGCTGCTGGGAGAGTGCGCAGGACGGGTTCCTGTCTGGGGCTCCCAGACCATACCGACCGACTACCTCCGCCGGCAGGTGACCATGCTGCGCAAGTGGGAAACATTGGAGTTGCCACTCTAGTAGGGCCCGGAACCCTCCCCTGCCAGCGCAAGTCAAACCGCTTGTCGCGGCGCCTTGTCGCGACAGGAGGTAATGACCATGAAGCAAGTGAAGCATTGGCAAGACCCCGTCAACGCCGTCGCCGGCGCCTGGCTGATCGTCTCGCCCTGGGTCCTGGGCTTTTCGGACCTGACGCCCGCCATGTGGACGATGGTGGCGACCGGCATCGTGCTCGGCGCGGTGGCGCTCGGTGCGACCTTCGTGCCCCGACAGTGGGAAGAATGGACCGAGGTCGCGCTGGCGGCCTGGCTCGCGATATCGCCCTGGGTGGTCGGCTTCCGTGGCGTCGAGACGGCGATGGTCAATGCGGTGCTCGTCGCCGCGGTGATCCTCGTGCTGGCGCTCTGGGTGCTGGTGACCGACAAGGACTACCTGGGCAACATCAGCGACCGTCCGGCACATTGACCTGAGCGCCGGGCCTGAGGATGGGCCCAGTGCCCATCCTCCATATCGATCAGCCGCTTACTGCGTGCGCGAAGCGGCGGGTTGCGGTGCTGCCGCGTCCGCTTTGGCGTTGTTGCCATCGCCCATCCACCCAGCCTGCCAGCCCCCGCCCATCGCCTGGATCAGCGCGATGGCCGTGGTCTGGCGACTGACCTGCAGCTGCACAAGCGTGCGCCGCGCGCTCAGCGCGGCGGCCTGTGCGGTGACCACGTCGGTGTAGCTCACCTGCGCGGCGCGATAGCGGTTCAGCAACTGCTGCTCGGTCTTGTCTGCCGCAGCCGAGGCCTCGCGGCGGAAGCCCTCCTGCTCGGCGAGCGTCGCGCTCGCGGTGAGCTGGTCTTCCACGGCCTGGAAAGCCGTGAGCACGGTCTGCCGATAGCGCGCCACGCTCGACTCGTAGGAGGCCTTGGCCGAATCGACGTTGGCCGCGATGGCGCCCGCGTCGAACACCACCTGCGCCACCGAGAAGCCCAGCGACCACAGCGAGTTGGCCGAGCTGAACAGGTCCTTCACGCGGCTGGCGCTGCTGCCGACCGAGGCCGTGAGGCCGATGTTCGGAAAGTAGGCTGCGCGCGCAATGCCGATCTGCGAATTGGCCGCCGCCACGGTCCGCTCGGCGGCCGCGATGTCGGGCCGGCGCTGCAGCAGCGTCGAGGGCACGCCGAGCGGCACGCCAGGCACCACGGGCGTCCATTGCGCGGCCGGCAGGCTGAAGTCGGCTGGTGCCACGCCCAGCAACGCGGCAATCGCGTGCTCGTAGGTGGCGCGCGTGCGCTGCAGGCCCACGCGCTCGGCCTTGGCGTTGACGAGTTGCGTCTGCGCCTGCAGCACATCTGTCTGCGCGGCGATGCCGGCCTGATAGCGGTTGCTCGTGATCTCGAAGGCGCGCTGGTAGCCCTGGATGGTTTCGTCGAGCAGCACGATCTCCGTGTCGGCCTCGCGCAGCGAAAAGTAGTTGGTGGCCAGGTCGCCGATGGCCGACAGGCGCGCCGCGGCCAAGTCGGCCTCGCTCGCCTGGGCATTGGCCTGCGCGCTGCTCACGGCTTCGCGCAAGCGACCCCACACATCCGGCGTCCAGCTGGCGCCCAGCGTGGCCGAGAAGGCATTCGACGGACTCGACGTGCTGCTGCCGCCCACCGTGCCGGAGCGCTTGCCGCTGCCATCGAGCGACACCGACGGGAACAGCGCCGCCCGCTCGCCGCGCACCAGCGCCTGGGCCTGCGAATAGTTGGCCACCGCCGCGGCGATGTTCTGGTTCGACACCTGCACGCGGCCGGCCAGTTCGTCGAGCGTGGCGTCGCCGAACAGCTTCCACCATTCGCCGCGGTCGAGCGCGTCGGCAGGCGCGGCGGGCAGCCAGCCTTCGGCGGTCTTCTGCTCCTTCCAGTTGACGGAAGCTGCGGTGGTGGGCTGTTCGTAGCGCGGGCCGACGGAGCAGCCGGCGAGCACAGCAGCCAGTGCGAGCGCCGAGAGCGGGAAGCGGCTCGCGCGGAAGGAAGAAAGGGAAAGCAGTGCGTTCATGGCGGTGTTGTTCTCAAGCTGGCGCGACCCGGCTCAGTTCGTGTTCGTTCTTGCCGCGGCGGCGCAATTTGTCGAGCAGCAGATAGACGACCGGCGTCGTCAGCAGGGTCAGCAGCTGGCTGGCGATCAGCCCGCCGATGATGGCCACGCCCAACGGCCGGCGCAGCTCGGCACCCTCCCCGAAGCCGATGGCCAGCGGCAGCGCGCCCAGTGCGGCCGCCAGCGTGGTCATCAGGATCGGGCGGAAGCGCAGCAGGCAGGCCTCGCGCACCGCCTCCAGCGGCGAGAGCCCGCGCGAGCGCTCGGCCTCCAGTGCGAAGTCGATGATCAGAATGGCATTCTTCTTCACGATGCCGATCAGCAGGAACACGCCGATCAGCGCAATGATCGAGAACTCCATGCGGAACATCAGCAGCGCCAGCACCGCGCCCACGCCAGCCGACGGCAGCGTCGACAGCACGGTGATCGGATGCACCAGGCTCTCGTACAGGATGCCCAGCACGATGTAGATCACGATCAGCGCGGCCAGGATCAAGATGGCCTGCTGGCCCTGCGACTGCTGCGCGCTGGCCGCCGTGCCGGCGAAGGCGCCGCGCACGTTGGTGGGCATCGCGATGTTGGCCTCGGCCTTGGCGATGGCCTCGCGCGCATCGCCGAGGTTCGCGCCTTCGGCGAGGTTGAACGAGATGGTGGTCGCCAGTTCGCCGTCCTCGTGGCTCACCGAGGTGGCGACCGATTGCTCTTCGAACTTCGCCACCGCCGACAGCGGCACGAGCGCAGTGGCCGTGTTGCTCAGCACGTTGCCGGTCGATGCGCTGCGCAGGCCCGCGTTGGCCGACACCGGCACGGAGGTGCTGCTGGCCGTGCTCGAGGACGACGAACTTGAACTCGTCGAGGTCGTGGTGCTCGCCGCCACCTGCGTGGTCACGGTCTGGCCCGCCACCACCGTCGTCTTGGTGGCCGGCACGTAAACGTCGCTCAAGGCATTGGGACTGCGCGAGTAGCGTGGAGCCCACTCCATCACCACGTGGTACTGGTTCAGCTCGGTGTAGATGGTCGCCACCTGCCGCTGCCCAAAGGCGTTGTAGAGCGCGTTGTCGACGGCTGTGGAAGTAAGGCCCAGCCGGCGCGCGCTGTCGGGGTCGACCTTGGCCACCGTCTCCACACCGTTCTCGTCCTGGTCGGTGTCGATGTCGGTCAGCACCGGCTGCATCTTCAGCTCGTCGGACAGCTTCAGGGCCCAGGTGCGCAGGTCGGCGAGGTTGTCGCTCTTGAGCGTGTACTGGTAGGTGGAATTGCTGGCGCGGCCGCCCGAGCGCACGTCCTGCACCGTGCCCAGGAACACGCGCAGGCCGGTCACTTCGTTGAGCTGTGGCCGCAGCCGCGCGATCACGGCCAGGCCGCTGTCCTTGCGCTGGTTGGCCGGCTTCAGGTTGACGAACATGAAGCCGCCCCCTGCCCGGCCCGCGCCGGTGAAGCCGACCACGGTGTCGACCGCCTCGTCCTTGCGGATGATGTCGACCACCTGCCGCAGCTTGGCGGCCAGCGCCTGCGACGAAATGCTCTGGTCCGCGCGCAGGCCGCCGTTGAGCTGCCCGCTGTCCTGCTGCGGGAAGAAGCCCTTGGGCGCAGCGCTGAAGAGATACACATTGAGCCCGACCACCGCCACCAGGATCAGCATGACCAGCGCCTTGCTGTCGAGCGCCCAGTCGAGGCTGGTCTCGTAGCGCTTGAGCACCCAGTCGTAGCTACTCGCAGCCATGCGACCGAAGCGGCCCTGCGGCTTGCTCTTGTCATGCTCGCCACCGGGCTTGAGCAGCCACGCGCACATCATGGGCGTGGTGGTCAGCGAGATGACGAGCGAGATCATCACCGCCGCCGACAGCGTCACCGCGAACTCGCGGAACAGCCGGCCCACCTGTCCGCCCATGAACAGCAACGGAATGAACACCGCCACCAGCGACACGCTGATCGACAGTACGGTGAAGCCCACTTCCTTGGCGCCCAGCAGCGCCGCCTTCATGCGCGTCATGCCCGACTCGATGTGCCGGCTGGTGTTTTCGAGCACCACGATCGCGTCGTCCACCACGAAGCCGGTGGCCACCGTGAGCGCCATCAGGCTCAGGTTGTTCAGGCTGAAGCCCAGCAGATACATCACCCCAAAAGTGCCCAGCAGCGCCGCCACCGTGGCCACTGCGGGCACGATGGTCGCGCGCACGCTGCGCAGGAACAGGCTGACCACCAGCACCACCAGGATGACCGAGATGACCAGCGTGAGCTCGACCTCGCGCAGCGAGCCGCGGATGGAGTTCGTGCTGTCCGACGCCACCTGCAGCGTGACGTCGGGCGGCAGCTGAGCCTGCAGCTCGGGCAGCAGCGCGCGCACGCTGTCGACGGTCTCGATGATGTTGGCCGAGGGCTGCCGCGTGATCAGCACGATGATCGCGGGCTCGCCGTTGAACAGGCCGAGCGTGCGCGTGTCTTCTACGCCATCGACCACCTCGGCCACGTCCTGCAGGCGCACGGCCGCGCCGTTGCGCCAGGCGATGACCATCGGCGCGTAGTCGCTGGCGCGCAGGGCCGGCGTCTGCGTGTAGATCTGCAGCTTGCGGCCCTCGCCCTGGACCGTGCCCTTGGGGCGGTTGGCGTTGGAGGCCTGGATGGCGGCGCGCACGTCTTCGGTGCTGATGCCGTAGCGGCTGAGCGCGAACGGCAGCAGTTCGATGCGCACGGCCGGGAGCGAGCCGCCGCCGATTTCCACGTCGCCCACGCCGTCCACCTGGGACAGGCGCTGGCTGACGATGTTCGAGACGGCGTCGTAGATCTGGCCCGGGGTCTTGGTCTTGGACGTGAGGGCCAGGATGATGACCGGCGAGGCGGCGGGGTTGGCCTTGCGGTAGGTCGGGTTGCTTCTCAGTGTGGCGGGCAGATCGACGCGGCTGGCGTTGATGGCGGCCTGCACTTCTCTGGCGGCGCCGTCGATGTTGCGGCTCAGGTCGAATTGCAGGGTGACTCGGGCGGAGCCTACCGAGCTGGTGGACGTCATTTCGTTGACGCCTGCGATGGTGCCTAGGTGGCGCTCCAGCGGGGTTGCTACGCTGGTTGCCATCGTTTCAGGGCTTGCGCCCGGGATCGATGCGCGTACTGAGATGACTGGATAGTCGACCTGGGGTAGTGGCGAGACTGGGAGGACGAAGAATGCGGCTATGCCTGCCAGTGCTATTCCGATGGTCAGGAGGACTGTGCCTATGGGGCGGCGGACGAAAGGTAATGAGAGATTCATCGCTGCTCTCCTTGCGGAGGGCTGAGGCCGGGTCTCGCCCCGGCGGGCGAGCTACTTTCTTTTGCTTCGCCAAAAGAAAGTAGCGGCGATTTCAAATCCCAAGTGCAACGATGGGTTGAATGTCGACATTCTGGTTGAAGCAGTCCTCGAAGAGGACTTGAGCCGGTGTGCGGAAGCCC
>NZ_FNOL01000055.1:0-2615 GCF_900106655.1 Variovorax sp. YR634 | reverse complement strand
CTCGAAGTCAATGCCCGCAGCTACCGCTGGATGAGCCGCCCCGTCGTGGTGGTGTGCGTCGATGGCTGCGAGCCTGCGTACCTGGATGCCGCCATCGCAGCCGGCGTAGCCCCGTACATCGAGCGCATGCGCAAGACCGGAGCAGACCTGCTGGCCGACTGCGTGGTGCCCTCCTTCACCAACCCGAACAACCTGTCCATCGTCACCGGCGCCCCACCGGCCGTGCACGGCATCTGCGGCAACTACTTCTTCGACCGCGAACTCGGCCAGGAAGTCATGATGAACGACCCCAAGTACCTGCGCGCAGGCACCGTGCTCGCAGCCTTCGCCGACGCAGGCGCCTCGCTCGCGGTGGTCACCGCCAAGGACAAGCTGCGCAAGCTGCTGGGCCACCGCATGAAGGGCATCTGCTTTTCCTCCGAGAAGGCCGACCAGGCCACCATCGAGGAGAACGGCATCGACGGCGTGGTCGAGATGGTCGGCATGCCCGTGCCCTCGGTGTACAGCGCGGAGCTCTCGGAGTTCGTCTTCGCCGCAGGCGTGAAGCTCATGGAATCGCGCCGCCCCGACCTGATGTACCTGTCGACCACCGACTACGTGCAGCACAAGGCCGCCCCCGGCAGCCCCGCGGCCAACGCCTTCTACGCCATGATGGACGGCTACCTCGCGCAGCTCGATGCGCTGGGCGCCACCATCGTGCTCACGGCCGACCACGGCATGAACGACAAGCACGACGCCAATGGCGCCCCCAAGGTCATCTACCTGCAGGACGTGCTCGACGACTGGTATGGCAAGGACCAGGCCCGCGTGATCCTGCCGATCACCGACCCGTACGTGGTGCACCACGGTGCGCTGGGCTCGTTTGCCACCGTGTACGCCCCCGACGAGGCCCGCGTGCCGGGCTGGATCGAGCGCATCCAGCGCCTGCCGGGCATGGAGCTGGTGCTCTCGCGCAAGGACGCGGCCGCGCGCTTCGAGCTGCCGCCCGACCGCATCGGCGACATCGTGGTGGTCAGCGAGCAGAGCACGGTCATCGGCACCTCGGCCAGCCGGCATGACCTGTCGGCGCTGGAAGTGCCGCTGCGCTCGCACGGCGGGGTGTCGGAGCAGCGCGTGCCGCTGATCTGCAACCGGCCGGTCACCGGCATTGCCGCCAGCCGCCGGCTGCGCAACTTCGATGCGCTGGACCTCGCGCTGAACCACGCCCAGTAACGACAACGACTTCCGGAGCACTCCCCCATGAGCCAAGCCACCCTGAAGCCAGGCACCATTCACCGCGAAGCCCTGCGCATTGCCGGCGAGCGGATTCACCGCGACCGCACGATCGACGTCACCTACCCCTACACCGGCGAAGTGATCGCCACCGTGCCCAAGGCCACGCTCGAAGATGTTCGGGTGGCCTACAAGATCGCACGCGACTACAAGCCCACCCTCACGCGCTACGAGCGCTACAAGATCCTGATGCGCGCGGGCGAGATCATCGCCTCGCGCCTGGACGAGATCTCGCGCGTGATCACGATGGAGTCGGGCCTGTGCCGCAAGGACTCGCTGTACGAAGTGGGCCGCGCCTCCGACGTGCTGCTGTTCGCGGCCAACCAGGCGCTGGTGGACGACGGCCAGGTGTTCTCCTGCGACCTCACGCACCACGGCAAGAGCCGCAAGGTCTACACGCTGCGCGAGCCGCTGCAGGGTGCGATCACGGCCATCACGCCGTTCAACCATCCGCTGAACCAGGTGATCCACAAGGTGGCGCCCTCCATTGCCACCAACAACCGCATGGTGCTCAAGCCCAGCGAGAAGACGCCGCTGACGGCCTTCATCCTGGCCGACATCCTGTACGAGGCGGGCCTGCCGCCGCCGATGCTGTCGGTGATCACGGGAGACCCGCGCGAGATTGCCGACGAGATGCTCACCAGCGCCGACGTGGACCTGGTCACCTTCACGGGGGGCGTGGCCATCGGCAAGTACATCGCGGGCAAGGCGGTGTACAAGCGCCAGATCCTGGAGCTGGGGGGCAATGATCCGATCATCGTGATGGAGGACGCGGACATCGAGGAGGCGGCCACGCTGGCGGCCAGCGGCTCGTACAAGAACTCGGGCCAGCGCTGCACGGCGATCAAGCGCATGCTGGTGCACGAGGCGGTGGCGGACCGGTTCGTGGAGCTGCTGCTGGCCAAGACGCGGGCGCTGAAGTACGGCGACCCGATGGACCCGGCCACGGACATGGGCACGGTGATCGACGAGGCGGCTGCGATCCAGTTCGAGGCGGTGGTCAATGAGGCGATCAAGGCGGGTGCGAAGCTGCTGTACGGCAATGAGCGCAGCGGTGCGCTGTATTCGCCCACGGTGCTCGACCATGTGGACCCGCAGATGACGGTGGCCAGGCACGAGACCTTCGGGCCGGTCTCGCCGGTGATCCGCTTCAGGACGATCGAGGAGGCGATCCGCATCTCCAACGGCACGGCCTACGGGCTGTCGTCGGCGGTGTGCACGAACCGCATGGACTACATCACGCGCTTCATCCGCGAGCTGAACGTGGGCAGCGTCAACGTGCGCGAGGTGCCGGGCTACCGCCTGGAGCTCACGCCCTTCGGCGGCATCAAGGACTCGGGCCT
>NZ_FNOL01000040.1:0-14769 GCF_900106655.1 Variovorax sp. YR634 | reverse complement strand
ACCTCGTCTTCCAGTGCCGAGTGCACGATGACTTCGACCGAACTGCAATGGCGTCGGGCGCTCTCGATAAGTTCGAATCCCTTGCCGCCGCCGAGTCGGATATCGATGATGAGCACGTCGAATTCATGCTGTGTCAGAAGGCGCTTGCCTTCCTGCAGGCTGCCCGCTTCGCCGACGATACGCACGCGCGCATCCATGGCCAGTTCGTGGGCAATTGCACGCCGCGCACCGGCGTCTTCGTCGATCACCAGCACCCGCACAGGTTTCTCGGGCTGGCCGGCCAGGAAGCCCGGCCATGAATTCGCCGGTGCCCGATTCGCCCCCTGCGCAGGGGGGCGCTCGATCTTCGTGAGCCATTGGGGGGCGCCGCGCGTCAACGGAGACGAATCGGGCGGAACTGTGTCCAGGGTCGGCTCCATGTCGTCTCAGGAGTTCCATTCAGGCTGAATGAACGCTGGATGCCGCGGCATCCAGCGCCCGTTCACGGAGCGGCCGAACGGTGAGCCCGTTCAAGAGCGTCGTCAGGCCCTCGGTGCGGCGTGCGGCGCATTCCGCAGCCACTCGCTGGGCCTCGTCGGCCACCTTGCCCAGCAAGGTCACCACGCCGTCTTTCACACGCACATCGATATCACAGGCGTTGACTGCGGGGTCCCAGTTGAGTTGAGCGAAAACATCGTGTCTGAGTTGAATGTCCGGGTTCATGGCAATCCTTTCGAAAGTCGGAGGAAACCTGTCACTTCTTGTCGGCACCCGCCGCACGGGCCGTGCGCTTCATGGCCTCGAACGTTCGAGCGGAGGCGTCGGCGGCGGCTTTGGCGGCCGAGCGCATGGCTTCTTCCGCCTTGTCGAGCGCCTCGCGCGTGGCCTGGGCTGCCTTCTCGGCTTCTTCCTTGCCGGCCTGCGCGGAACGGCTGACCGACTCCTCAGCCCTGGCGAGCGCTTCCCTGGAGGCCTGTGCGGCCTTCATGCTTTCTTCCTGGGCAGTACGTGCAACGTCTTTGCTTTCGTCGAGCGCCTTGCTGGACGATGCGGCGGTTTTTTCCTCCAGTCGCGTCGCGGCTTCCGCGGCTTTTCGCGCGGCCTGGCGGATGCCTTCGGCCAGGGCCTTGGACACCTTGCCGGTGTTGACCTTGCTCTTCTGCGCCGCGGCCCTGGCGGCATCCACTGCCTTGCGGGCAGCCTTTTCGGCATCCCGTGCGGCGCGGCCGGCGGCATCGCGTGCTGCATCGCGCGCCTTCTGCGTCGAGCTCTCCGGTGGACTCAGTTGCGCGGGTGCCGTGAACTCGGCGGCGAAGGTGCAGGCGCTGACGGCGAGGGCCGCCGATGCCATCAGGATGCGGAGTGTGTTGGCTGTCATTTTTTTCCAGTCGAATGAAAGTGATGGGGTTGGGAAGGGATTTGCGGTGGCCGAAGGTCAGCTTGTCGCTGCCCCGCGCACCAGCAGCACCGGCACCGGACTGCTTCGTGCGACACGGTCGGCATCGCTGCCGAGCGCCAGCCTGCTGAGACCGCGGCGGCCATGGGTGCCCATCACGATCAGGTCGCAGGCGGCCTTGCCGGCTTCCTCGATCACGATGTCGGCGATGCGGCCCTGTGTGACTTCGCGCAGCACTGTTTGCGCTTCCACGCCGGCCTCGGTGGTCTGTGCCAGGGCCCGAGTCAGGACCGATTCGCCGTATTCCCTCATCCTCTGCAGGCCGGCCTCGAAGCTGGAGAGCGTCGACATTTCCGCCAGCATCGGAAAGTCGTCGATCACGTGGAGCAGCCGCAGCTTGCTCTTGAGTTCGCAAGCCAGGCGAATGGCTTCCTGCAGGCCTCGACCGGCCGTGGAGCTGCCGTCCAGCGGGACCAGTATGTGCTTGTAAACGGACATTGTTTTCTCCTCGGGACCGCCTGAAACAGGCACCTGCCGCCGGCCCCGGCGCGAAAGGCAAACGGATTCTTCTGCCGCGCGGGCGTGCCGGTCTTGCGCCACATCAACATCGTTCGAACTCGCCAGCGCTTGATGCGCGTCAAGCCGCCGGGCCACGGCGCGAGGAGACTGTCGATCACCCGATCCGCACCGCCCACCGGCGCCTACCACCGGCAGATGGTGCGGGAGTTCGAAGGGCAGGGGAGCACGCACATCGTTACGCCGTTGATGAGGCTGCAGGACGCCGCGTACACGCGGATCATTCTGGTCACGCTACCGGAAGTCACGCCGGTCTCGCAAGCCGCCGCCTTGCAGGAAGACTTGCGCCGCGCCGGCATCGAGCCCTATGCGTGGGTGCTGAACAAGAGCGTGCTGGCGGCGGGCACGCACGACCCCTTGCTGGCGACCCGGCTTTCGGGCGAGCGCAGGCAGATAAAACGCATGTCCGCCGGGCTGGCCGAGCGCATCTTCACGCTTGCATGGCTGGTCCGCCCGCCAATCGGGTTCACCGAACTGTCCAGGCTGGTCGCCAAAAAGGCGGCCACAGCAGCGGCAAATCTTTGAACTCATCAGACCGGCGTTCCGAACAAGGTTCCCACACCGGCAGTGATAGCCATGGCCAGCGTGCCCCACAGGGTGATGCGCCAGACGCTGCGGCCCATCGGCGTACCGCCGATCTTTGCGGCGACACCCCCCAAAAGCGCCAGGAAGGCGATGGCGGTTGCGATCGTCCACGGCAGCAACGATGCCTGCGGCGCCGCTGCCACCACTGCAAGCGGCAACGCGGCGCCCGCAGCGAAGCTTGCGGCTGAAGCCAGGGCCGCTTGCAGTGGACGCGCGGCGAGCGCGTCCGAGATGCCCAGCTCATCGCGTGCGTGTGCGCCCAGTGCGTCATGCGCCATGAGCTGAGTGGCGACCTGGCTGGCCAGCTTTTGCTCAAGGCCCCGACGCACATAGATTGCGGTCAACTCCCGCTGTTCCGCCTGAGCGTCCGCTTTCAGTTCGATGCGCTCTCGCTCCAGGTCCGCCTTTTCCGTATCAGCCTGGGAGTACACAGAGACGAATTCGCCAGCGGCCATCGACATCGCGCCCGCCACGAGGCCGGCCACTGCCGCGGTCAGGATGCTCGCGTGGCTGGCATGCGCCGCTGCGACGCCGACGACCAGGCTGGCCGTGGAGACAATGCCGTCGTTGGCGCCGAGCACGGCGGCGCGCAGCCAGCCGATATGTTCGGTGCGGTGGCGCTCGGGGTGGGCGCGGGCGTGAAATGATTTCATCGTTCCTCTTTTGTGATTCGGTCGCGGGATTCGCGCCCCGACAGCATGCGCAAGAGTGTGTTGTCATGGACGATGTAATGGTGGATCAGCGCCGCTGCCGCATGCAGGCCGATCAGGAAGTAGCCGGCAGTGGCCAGCGCTTCATGTACCTCCTTCAACTGATCGGAAAGCACCTCGTCGGCACCGAGGATTGACGGGACATGCAGGCCGAACAAAACAATCGGCTTGCCCTCGGCGCTCAGCGTCAGCCAGCCCAGGATTGGTGTGGCGATCATGAAGGCGTAGAGCGCCAGATGCATGAGTCGCGTAAGCCAGTCCTGCCACGTCGGCACAGGCGGCCGGATGCCGGGCGCCGGCCCCGCACGCCAGCGAACGGCAAGCCGGACCACCACGAGCGCAAGAACGCTCAGTCCCAGCAGGAAATGCAGCGATTTGAGGCCAGCGCGCAGATCGCTGCCCCTTGGAGCGAGCCCGCGCAACTCCATGCAGGCGTACACGGCGGCGAGCAGCACCAGCATCAGCCAGTGCAAACCGATGACCTGTGAGCTGTAACGGATGTCCGAGTTTTTCAATGCCGTGTCCCTCTGCTTGAGAAAAGTGTGCCAACGATGAACCTGAGCAGCGTCCGGCAGTCGCGTCTGCGTCACGCCTGGATCAATGCACAGGTTTCCAACTGATGCTCCACCATGATGGGGAGCGTACTGTTGTTCTTTATCAAGGCATCGGATCGTGGATCGGAAGCCATCGACCTTGCGCTTGCGCAATCGGCATCGATCGCCTCGGCAAGAAGATCTTGTGCGTCGGGAGTGCCGTTGGGACTACCAGCGCCGCGCCGCCGCGCGTGCCGTGCAGCCGCTGATTGGCGTCGTCGATCGGCTTTCATGCCGTCCGTCGTTGACTCCGGAGGGCAGTTGCGTCTGCTATCGACGACTCTTTCTGCGTCGATGCGTTCAGGCTAAGTGCCCGCGTTACCGTCTGCGAAACGGTCGAAGCCGACCAGTACCGCGACCACACCGAGCGCCGCCACGGGGCCTGTGGCCGGATGGACGATGGCCGCAAGGGTCGGGGCGACGAAAACGAGGTTCCGCAGACCCCAGCTGTAGAGAATCCCGGCCCGTCGCAGGCCGTGTAAGTCCAGCGCATGCCGGATGCCCACTGCCACATTGTTGAAAAAGCAAAACCCCATGGCCGCTTCGCGCACCGCATGGTGGCCGGGCGGGCGCACGTTGCAGAAAGCCGTGGACGCCTTGCCCGCCAGCACCAGGTCGGTTGCCAGCACCGCAGCACCGGCGGCGCGCAACGCGGCCTGCACGGTGTGCGGGTTCATGAGGGTGTCGGGGTCGACGAACCGGTGGCCTTCGGTGGGAGCGGCGGCAATGAGTTCGCGCACGTACGACATCGTGCGCGCGCGCCAGCTGGGTGCGCGTGGCAAGGGGCGCATCGTACGGAGCCATGTAGTCGAGCAGGCCCGCGATCAGCAGTCGGTCATGGATGGAGGAAGACCGCTCGGGGCATTCCGGGTGGCCCGCGCCCATCTCGTGGCGCGCGCAGTCCGGATGTGTCATGTAGGCGCTGAGCATGCGGGTTCCTCCGAAGACCGGGCGGTCCGCGCGGGGAGCCCGCAGCGGGGCTGCGCCGGTCGGATGCAGTTACTGGATCTTCAGGACCTTGTGGGCGCCGCCTTCGCGCTTGGGCAGCGTCAGGCGCAGCACACCATCCTCGAGCTTCGCCACGGCGTTCTTGTCATCGACTTCGCTGGCCAGCGAAAAGCCGCGCGACACGCTGCCGCGGTAGGTTTCCCGGACGATGGAGCGGCCGTGCTTCTTCTCCTCGTCCTTCTTGATCTCGGCGGAGATCGAGACGTAGCTGCCGTCGACCGACACGCGCACGTCTTCCTTCTTGGCGCCGGGGATCTCGGCGGTGACGAGGTATTCCTTGTCGTTCTCGGTGACGTCGACGCGGATGTCGGCGGGCAACTCGGCTTCGTCGATCAACTGCATGGGGCGTGCCCAGCGGCGCAGCATGTCGGGGAAGAGGTTTTCGATCCGGTCCAGACGGGACAGTGCGGTGTTCATGCGCGACGCTCCATGGGTGAGTTGAGGAAGCTTCAATTTAGGCGCTCGCATCAGACGGCTCGTTGCGCTGGATCAAGTGGGCTTTTTGTTACCGCGAGACGATGGCGTCTTCGCTGTCCACGATAGAACAGGAGCGTTCCATGCGTCTCATGCTCACCTCATCCGGTGACCGCCGCGCGCCGGGCCTAGCCGTGCTGGCAGTACTTGTGCTGGCCGCCCTTGCGGCCCTGCACAGCAATGCGGCCCAGGCCCAATCGCAGTCGCAATCGCAGTCCCGCGGCGAACTGCTCTACAACACGAACTGTGTCGCCTGCCACAACGAAAAGATGCACTGGCGCGGCAGGAAGCTGGTTTACGACTGGGACAGCCTCGAGGAACAGGTGCGGCGCTGGCAGCAGGCCTCCTCGCTCGGCTGGCGCGACGAAGACATCATGGAGGTCGCCCGCTACCTCAACGGGCGCTTCTACGGATTCACGCCGACGAGCACGACGGGCTTGCTGAAGTCTTCAGTTCCAGCACCATCCGCCGCAGACCCGAAGAGGGCGGCTCTTCCGGATCGGCCTTGAAGCCCATCCCAGCCGAGAGCTTCAGCATGCGGGTGTTCTCGCGCAGCACGAGGCCGACCAGCCGCTCGATGCCGCGGCGGCGCGCATGCTCGATCAGGCGTTCGAACAGCAGGGCGCCCAGCCCCTGGCCCTTGAGGTCGGAGCGCACGATGATCGCGAACTCGGCCTCCACGTTGTCGGGGTCGCTCACCGTGCGGGCCACGCCCAGTGTCTCGGCACCGCCCTGTGCGTCGGTGGCCTCCGCAATGAAGGCCATCTCGCGGTCGTAGTCGATCTGAGTCAGGCGCGCGAGTTCGCTGCGCGGCAACTCCTTGCGGGTGGAGAAGAAACGCGTGCGGATGTCTTCCGCATCCAGCGACTCGAGAAAGCGCCGGTGCTGCGCCTCGTCCTCGGGCCGGATCGGCCTGACCACGATCGCACGGCCATTCCAGGCCTGCGCGCGCACCCACTGCGCGGGGTAGGGCAGGATGGCGAAGCGCTCCGCGCCGCCCACCGGCGTGGGCGAAAGCCGCACGCGCGCGTCGAGCGCCAGCGCGCCGTTCTCGTCGACCCACAGCGGGTTGATGTCCAGCTCGGCCAGTTGCGGCAGGTCGGCCAGCATCTGCGACACCGCGATGAGCACGTCGTACAGCGCATCGAGCCGGGCCGGCGGATGGTCGCGAAAGCCCGCCAGAAGACGCGCCACGCGCGTGCGCGTCACCAGTTCGTGCGCGAGCGCGCGGTTCAGCGGCGGCAGCGCGATGGCCGTGTCGCCGACCACCTCGACCGCGGTGCCGCCCTGGCCGCAGAGGATCACGGGGCCGAAAACGCTGTCTATGCTCGCGCCGACGATGACTTCCTGCGCATGCGGGCGGTGCACTGTGCGTTGCACGGTGAAACCGTCGATCCGCGCCAGCGGCCTGGCGGTTCGCACCGTGTCGAGCATTTCGCAGGCGGCTTTGCCCAAGGCAGCTTCATCGCACAGCCCGAGCCGCACGCCGCCCACGTCCGACTTGTGGGTGATGTCGCGCGAGAGGATTTTGAGCGCCACCGGGTAGCCCAGCCTGCGAGCCGCCTCGATGGCCGCCTCGGCAGTCGCCGCCACTGCCAGCGTGGGCACCGTCTCGATGCCGTAGGCCTGCAGCAGCGCCTTTGCCTCCTGCTCGCCCAGCCACTCCCGCCCCTCGGCCACGGCGGCGGCGAGCGCTGCCCGCACCGATGCGCTGTCGGGCGCGGCGTTGCGGCTGGCGCTCGGCGTCTCCATCAGGGTCTCCTGGTTGCGCCGGTAGGTCTGCAGCATCGCGAAAGCGTGCACGGCCTCTTCCGGCGTGGCGTAGTCGGCCACGCCTGCGTCCTCGAAGAGCTTGCGCGCCTGCGCCACCGCGTTGTCGCCGAGCCAGGTGCTCATCACGCGCGAGGCGTGGCTGCGCACCAGCGGCAGGCAGGCGCGCGCGACGTCCTCGCTGCGCACGATGGCCGTCGGCGCATGCATGAAGAGCACCGCGCCCGCCGATTCGTCGGCCAGCAGGGCTGAGAGTGTTTCAGCATAACGCTCGACCGGTGCGTCGCCGATGATGTCGATCGGGTTGGCATGTGACCAGTTCGCGGGCAGCACCGCGTCGAGACGGGTCAGCAGGTTCGTAGCCGGGTCGGCGAGCGTGACTCCTTCACGCGCGGCCGCGTCGGCGGCCATCACGCCGGCGCCGCCGCCGTTGGTCATGACCGTGAGCGTGCTGTGCCGGTTGCCGCGAAAGCGCGACAGCGTTTCCGCGGCGATGAAAAGCTCCTGCAAGGTATCGACGCGCAGCATGCCGGCTCGCCGGATGGCTGCGTCGTAGACGGTGTCGGAACCCGCCAGCGCGCCCGTGTGCGAGGCCGCGGCCTTCACGCCGTTGCCCGCGCGCCCGGCCTTCACCACGATCACCGGCTTGTTGCGCGCGGCCGCCCGTGCGGCCGACATGAACTTGCGCGGCGATTCGATCGCCTCCACGTACAGCAGGATCGACCGTGTGCGCGCATCGCTGGCCAGGTGGTCGAGTAGGTCGCCGAAGTCGATGTCGCAATGGTCGCCCAGCGAGATCAGGTGAGACAGGCCGACGCCGCGGCTGCGCGTCCAGTCGAGCACCGCCGTGACCAGCGCGCCCGACTGCGAGACGAAGGCCACGTCGCCCGCCAGCGCATCGGTGTGCGCGAAGCTGGCGTTCAGGCCGATGTGGGGACTGAGCAGCCCAAGGCAGTTGGGGCCGAGCAACCGCAGCGTGAAAGGGCGCGCCGCTTCCAGCGCGGCCTGCTTCTGCTGCGCGCTCAACCCTGCCGTGACGATCACCACCGCGCGGGTGCCGAGCGCGCCGAGTTCTGCGACCAGCGGCGCCACGGTGGCCGGCGGTGTGCAGATCAGCGCCAGGTCGGGCGCAGCGGGAAGATGCGCCGCGCTGGAGAAGATGGGCTCGCCATCGAGCGAGCCGTGCTTCGGGTTCACGCCGTACACCGGCCCCGCGAAGCTGCCGGCGCGCAGGTTGCGCCAGACCGTGGCGCCAACGCTGCCTGGCCGGTTGGAGGCGCCGAACACGGCAACGGAGGCTGGCGACAGCAGGCGGTCGAGATGGCGAATGCTCAAGGGAGGCTCCGAAGTGATCGTCCATGGTGCGGCGCAGCGCCGGCCTTTGGCTTGATGCACGTCAACCCGCCGCCGCGGTGCAGGTGCAAGCTCGGGATTTGAAGGAACCCGCCATGCACGCCCATCCACCTGGAGCCGCGTATGCCGCCGACATTTGATCCGTGGCAGGCGTACGTGGTCGCGGCCGAGGTGTCGATGGCCACGCAGGCCTCGACCGAGTCGCTCGCCGCGCTGCGCGCACAGCGGATCGCGTCGCTCCTTGCGGCCGCGGCCGCGCACTCGCCGCGGTACCGGCGCTTGCTGGCAGGGCGCGATCCGGCCACCGTGCGGCTGGAGGATCTGCCTGTGTCGCACAAGGCCGAGCTGATGCACGATTTCGAGGGCTGGGTATGCGAGCCGGCGCTTTCGCTGCGGACGCTGCGCCGCTTCGTCGCCGACCCGGCGAACATCGCGGCTGAATGCCTCGGCCGCTACACCGTGTGGGAGAGCTCGGGCAGCACCGGCGAGCCCGCGATCTTCGTGCAGGACGCGCAGGCGATGGCGGTGTACGACGCGCTGGAGGCGCTGCGCCGCCCGCTGCTGCGGCCGCTAGACCGGCTGCTCGACCCCTGGAGCATGGCCGAACGTATCGCCTTCGTCGGCGCGACCGACGGGCACTTCGCCAGCACGGTGTCGGTCGAGCGCCTGCGGCACCTGCAGCCGGGTCTCTCGGAGCGGCTGCGCGGTATTTCCTTCCTGCAGCCGCTGGACAAGCTGTGTGCCGAGCTCGATGCATTCGCCCCCACGGTGATCGCAACCTATCCCAGCGCTGCCGTGCTGCTCGCGGAAGAACGGCGGGCCGGGCGGCTAAAGGCAGTGCCGCGCGAGATCTGGACCGGCGGCGAGACGTTGTCGGCAGCCAGCCGTGCGTTCGTGCACAAAGCATTCGCTTGCCCGGTGGCCAATAGCTACGGCGCCTCGGAGTTCCTCTCGCTGGCTTTCGAATGCCCCCTGGGCGTGCTGCACCTCAACAGCGACTGGGCGATCCTCGAGCCTGTCGACGCGCATGGCCGGGCCGTACCGCTGGGCCAAGCCGGCACCACGACCTTGCTGACCAACCTGGCGAATCACCTGCAGCCGCTGATCCGCTACGACCTGGGCGACCGGGTCACGCTGCTCGAAGCGGCCTGCAAGTGCGGTTCGCACCTGCAGGCCATCGAGGTGCAGGGGCGGGACGACGACACGCTGCGCCTGGCCGGCGCTGCGGGGGGGCCGGCAATCAGCGTAGTGCCGCTGGCCGTCAGCACAGTGCTCGAGGAAGAGGCCGGTCTGTTCGACTTTCAGCTGGTGCAGCAAGGGCCGCACGATCTGCTGCTCAAGACCCGAGGACAGGGCGCACAGGCGGGCCGGACCCTGCACAAGGCGCGCACCGTGCTCGCGGCATTCCTCGAGGCTCAGGGCGCGCGAGGCATCCACATCCATTGCCATGGCGGCGAAAGCGCGCATTGTGGGCGCAGCGGCAAGACCCGGCGGGTGATCTCGCAGGTGGACGATGAGAGGCAGGCGTGCTGACCTGCATCACAGCCCGGAGCCAGTGCAGTCCGCAGAATCGTCCGCACTATTCACGAGATACGAATGCAATCCCTGCTTTACTCCGACGATCTCGATCTTCCTGGTGGGGCGTGGTGCTGGCCGCTCGCGCGCGGCGGGCATCGACCGGTTGTCGCGCGGTCACTTGTCGCGCTTTGTCGAGGCTTTCGCCGAGGCGTCCTAGGGTTAGCCGGGTCGCAATCCCATGATTCATCTTCCACCCTTGAACCAGGCCCGTGTCGTGCGCATCACACGAGAGGGAAGCGTCGCTTGGACGCCGGGGCTTTCGCTCCCCCGCAGCCTCAGCCTGGGCACGTGCGACGAAACAGCAAGGCACGGGATCGAGGAGGTGCTGCAGCGCGCCGCCCAATGCGGTTCGGAAGGCGGCACATGCGCACAAGGAGGAGACCAGCGCTTCTACCGAGTCGACCTGGTCGTGGACGACATCGCCAAGGCGAGCCCGTCGATCAGCTTCGAGGTGCCGGAAGACCGTGCGCCCGAAGCCTTTGTCCGTCTCTGGAAAGGCGCCGGATGAAGTTTTGGCGGGCGCCGCCGCTCAGTGCGCCATCCAGACCGGGACCGTGGCCGATTCCAGCATCGTGCGGGTGGCGCCTCCGAGCACGAGTTCGCGCGCACGGCTGTGGCCATAGCCGCCCATGACGATCAATCCGGCGCCGATCTTCTCCGCCAGCGACTGCAGCGCTTCGCCGGCGTGCCTGGTGTCTTCCAAGGCCCGGTGCTCCTGCGCCTGCCCAATACCGTGCAGGCGCAGGTAATCCCGCAGCCGGGACATCGGCGGCACGGGGTCTTCGCTGTCTGCAGAGGCCACCAGGTGGACCTCCTTCGCCGCCTGTAGCACGGGCAGGGCGGTGGTGAGTGCGTGGGCGGACTCGCGTGTCGGACGCCAGGCGACCAACACCTTCTCCGGCTTCGGGGACACCCTGCCGGCAAAGGGAACGATCAGCGCAGGCTTGCCGCTGCCGAGCATGACTGCCTCGACGAAGTCGCCCGGTACGTCGAAACCGGCCACGTCCCGCGGGTTGCGCTGCCCCAGCACCATGAGGTCGCAGGTGAGCGCGCGCTGGATGAAGCTCTCGATGACGGGTTCGCCGCGCAGTTCGCGCCAGTCGCTGCGGTTGGCGTGGTCTTGCAGAAGGCGCTCGAACACGGCTGCGGCATGGGCGCGGTGGTCGGGATCGACCTCTCCGGCCATCGGCATCGACGGAATTCCACCCATCAGCGGCAGCACCGCCAGCACGGACGGGGACACCGCGAAGAGCGCGGTCAATGCCGACTCGTGCATGGTCGCGAGCCGGTGCGCGAGCCGCAGCCGCACCTCGGCACGTTCGGTGCCATCCAGGTGGACGAGGATTGAGCGCAGCGTGTTCATTTCAGGAATGGATGTGGTGAATGGGGAGAACTCTAGAAGTCCGCCAGGCTCGGCGTCTTGCGCTGGATCAAGGCGCAGCGAGGGCATCCGCCCATCATGGGTGCCCCTCGTGGATTCCCGGTGGTGCCCATGACAAGCGATACCGTCGACAACCCGCTCCCTCCCACGCTGGCCGCCCAGCCGATCAGCCGCGACGTGCTGATGGAGAAGTACGCCCGGAACGACGAGCACTGCATCGACGACATCCACCGCCGAGTGGCGCGGGCCCTGGCGCAGGCCGAGAAGCCGGAGGACCGCGAGGCCTGGGCTTCGCACTTCCTCCAGGCGCTGCGCGACGGTTTCGTGCCTGCGGGGCGCATCCAGTCGGCGGCCGGCACGACGCTGGTGGCCACCCTGATCAATTGCTTCGTGCAGCCTGTGGGCGATTCGATCACCGGGGACGACGAGGGACACCCGGGCATCTACGTTGCATTGGCCGAAGCGGCCGAGACCATGCGCCGCGGCGGTGGCGTGGGCTACGACTTCTCGCGCATCCGCCCGCGCGGCGCGTGGGTGGCGGGCACGCAGTCGAGCGCATCGGGCCCCGTGCCATTCATGCGTGTCTTCGACTGCTCCTGCCAGACGGTGGAGTCGGCCGGAGCACGGCGCGGCGCCCAGATGGGCGTGCTGCGCTGCGATCATCCCGACATCGAGGACTTCATCGGCGCGAAGGATCACGGCGAGCTGACCAACTTCAACCTTTCAGTAGGGCTGACCGACGCCTTCATGCAGGCGGTGTGCGATGACCGGACCGTCGAGCTGGTGCACCGGGCCGAACCCGGGCCCCGTATCCGGACCGGTGCCCAGCGTCGGCGCGACGACGGGCTGTGGGTGTACGGCACGCGCCGCGCGCGGGCGCTGTGGGAGCGGATCATGCGATCGGCCTACGTGCAAGCGGAGCCCGGTGCCTTGTTCCTGGACCGCATCAACGCCGACAACAACCTCTCCTACTGCGAGACACTCGCGGCCACCAACCCCTGCGGCGAGCAGCCCTTGCCGCCCTACGGTGGCTGCTGCCTCGGATCGATCGACCTGACGCGCTTCGTGAAGAACCCGTTCGAGCCGTCCGCACGTTTCGACGAAGAGGGTTTCTCGCGCCTCGCCAGCCTGGCCGTGCGCATGCTCGACAACGTGCTCGACATCACCACCTGGCCGCTGGAGCGCCAGCGCCAGGAGGCGCTCGGCAAACGGCGCATCGGCCTGGGCTTCACGGGCCTGGGCGATGCGCTGGTCATGCTCAGCCTGCGCTACGACGCTCCCGAAGGCCGCGACGCGGCGCGGCGAATCGCCCAGGCCCTGAGGGACGCTGCCTACGCCGCATCGTGCGAGCTTGCCCGGGAGCGCGGTGCGTTCCCGCTCTTCAATGCAGATCTCTACCTGAGCCGCAACACTTTCGCCTCTCGGCTACCCGAGCCGCTGAAGACGGGTATTTGCACACACGGCATGCGCAACTCGCACCTGCTGTCGATTGCGCCTACCGGAACCATCAGCCTTGCCTTTTCGGACAACGCGAGCAACGGCATCGAGCCGGCCTATGCCTGGACCTTCACGCGACGCAAGCGCCTGCCGGAGGGCGGGATGGAGGAGTACGTGGTCGAAGACCATGCGCTGAGGCTGTACCGCCAGTGCAAGGGCCCGAAGGCGGCGCCCGGGCCTGCTTTCGTCACGGCGCTGCAGATGAGCGCGATCGCGCACGTGGAGATGGTGGCGGCCGTAGCGCCGTGCATCGACGCAGGC
Organism: Variovorax sp. YR634; assembly: GCF_900106655.1. Classification (NCBI taxonomy): domain Bacteria; kingdom Pseudomonadati; phylum Pseudomonadota; class Betaproteobacteria; order Burkholderiales; family Comamonadaceae; genus Variovorax; species Variovorax sp. YR634. The sequence goes on along the minus strand of NZ_FNOL01000040.1, from coordinate 1,608 downwards.
ATCTCGAAGACGGTCAACGTGCCCGCCGACTGTCCGTACGAAGACTTCAAGGACCTGTACCTGCAGGCCTGGCGGCTCGGGCTGAAGGGCCTGACCACCTATCGTCCCAGCGCCCTGCTGGGGGCGGTGCTGGAAGCTCGCCCGAGCCCGGTATGCAGCGGTTGCGCGGCTCCGGTTGCATCGGCATGAAGCGGCTCACCCCTTGAGCCAGACCGCGGCAGCGCATGCGCAGGCCAGGCTTGCCACCAGCGCCGCCGCCACGCGCAGCGCATAAACCCTGCCGCCGGCAGTCAGGGCCACTACGCAGCGTGTGAGCGTGTTGGTTCCGACCGCCACGAGCACGCCGCGGACGAACTGATCCACAGACAAGGTGCCGGCCGCGTGCAGCGAGGCGAGCGAGGCCACAGGCGCGTGCGCGTCGACCAGCGCCGCGAGCGCGATGCCGACCTGCAGGCCGGTGTCGCCGAAGTGCCGCTGCGCCGTGCCCACCAGCAGCGCAACCAGCGCCAGTGCGAGCGCGACGGTGAACGCTTCGCGAGGGCGCAGCGCGGTGCGCGTGCTGGCGGGCGCCTCGATCGCCGCTGATGGCCGGGAAGACAGAAGTGGCAGCAGGCCTACGGCCGCCGCGCCCGCTGCGCCGGCAAGTGCCACCGGCAACAGCGCGAGCCCGGCCGGCGGCGACAGGGCGGCGGTCATCGCCAGCGCAAGCACCCAGGTGGCCACCGCAGACAAGGCAGCGGCGCCGGCCAGCAGGCCGGTGTGCAGTGGCTGTTCGCGCGCACGGTTGCCGAACGAAGCCACAGTTGCAGTGCTCGACACGAACCCTGATGCAAAGCCCGAGCCCAGCAGGCCGCCGCGCACGCCGAGCCAGCGCACCGCGGCTTGTCCCGCGGCCTGTATCGCCATGATCAGCAGCACCATGGAGGCCAGCGGCCGGGGATTGATGCCGCCGAGCATCTCGATGAGCCGGGAAGGAATGAGTGGCAGCGCGATGAGGGCTAGCGCGGCCAGCAGGATACCGTCGTGCAGTTCCTGCTCGCTGAGCAACTCGGTTGCAAAGCGATGCAGCCTGCGGCGCGCCGCCAGCAGCAGTGCCAGGCCGGTCCCGCAGGCCGCGCCAAGCGACGGCTCGATGATGCACAGCACGCCGATCAGGTAAGTAGCGAACAGGGCAATCTCGGTGGTCATGCCCGGATCTTGCGAGCGGCTCTTCCAGTGCGACACAGCCGCCAGCGTGGCGACGAGCGCTCCCCCGATGGGAACGAGCACCGGAACGGGAAGGATCTGCGCGACAGCACCCGCCAGCGCCACGATGGCGAAGGTGCGCAACCCCGCGGCCGCGCGCCGGTCGCCGTCGCCCTTGCGACGTTCACGTTCGATGCCGACCAGGACGCCGATGCCCAGCGCCACGGCCAGCCCGACGATCGCAGCTGATGGGCTGAAGGAGTTCATGCATTCAGTGTCCTCCGGTGTGGCGGCGCGTCAAGGCATCTGCACGGCGACGCAGTCATTTCTTGCGCTATCGCAAGGGGAGGGCGGGCAGGGACGCATAACGTTGCGGCATGAAAGCACTCGTATACCGGGGCCCCGGCCTCAAATCGCTCGAAG
>NZ_FNOL01000027.1:0-88054 GCF_900106655.1 Variovorax sp. YR634 | reverse complement strand
GTCACCTCGGTGCAGTACACGGCCGAGCAGGGTTCGGACGCCGTGTTCGTGCAGTACGCCTTCCAGGCCGCGAAGGTGAAGCAGCAGTACTGGGAACAGACCGACAAGGGCGGCAAGGGCGCCGAGACGGTGCTGGGCTGGAACATCAAGGAAAACAAGGAAGCCTGATTTCCTTTTTCCCCGATGCGCGGCCGGCCCAGCGGGCCGGCCGCGACGTTTTTCCCGACGGCCTCCACGGCCGTCCTTCGCACACAGGCCTTTCGCGCCGTGTGCCATTCAGTCAGCGAGGAAGCTTCATGGGCGATGGGTTTGCAGTGCTGGGCGAACGCTCCGTGGCCGAGCACACCGAATGGGTACAGAGGCAGATCCGCGCCAATCCCCAGAATGCAAGCTTGCGTCTTGCCCTGTGCCACTTCCTCGCGCTGGGCGGCGAATGGCAGCGGGCTGAAGACCAGCTCAAGCTCGCCACCAAGCTCGACCCCACTTTCACTCCCGCCAGCGTCACCTGTTCGATGGCGCTTTCGGGCGAACGGCACCGCAGCGACTTCTGGTCCGGCGGACGCGCTCCGGCCATCGTCTGCGGCAACGCGGAATGGGTCGAACAGCTGATCGCCGCCGCGGCCCTGCCGGCCGACCGGGCCGAGGAAGCCGCCGCCCTGCGCGAGACCGCGCGGCAGGCCGCGCCCGCCTTGCATGGCGCGCTCACCAGCGTCGACCGCTCCGATTCGCGCGCCGTGCAGGCGCTCGACGGCGAACCGGTGGAGCGCAGCATCTTCGGGTGGCTGTGCGACGGCGACGTGCGCATCGGCGCGGTGCTGGAGTTGCTCACGCCCTCGGGCTATGCATGGCTGCCCCTGCCCGAAGTGCGCCGCATCAAGTTCTCGCGCCCTCAACACCTGGTCGACCTGCTGTGGGCGCCAGCTGAATTCGAGCTGCACGATGGCCGCGCGCTCAACGGCCTGGTGCCGGTGCGCTATCCGGGCTCGCTCGAAGGCCTCGACGACGAAACCACGCTGGGCCGCCGCACCGACTGGCTGCCGCTGGCCGGCGAAGATCAATACGCGGGCCTCGGCCAGCGCACGCTGATCAGCGAGGCTGGTGACCATTCGCTGCTCGACCTGCGGCTCATCGAGTTCTCGCGCGAGGACGCGACCTGATGAGCAGCATCATGGACACCGACGGCGACCAGCAGGAAAGCGTCGCGCGCGACCGCCTGCAGCCGGTGCTGCTCGACCGCCTCACCGACAAGACGCCGCAGACCCGCCAGGAGCGCGCGGGCGCCTTCCTCATGAGCGGCAGGCTGTTGCGCGACTCGGTGCTGCGCGATCTGCAGTGGCTGCTCAACACCACCAACTTCGGTGCGGACCACAACATCAACACCATGCCGCGCGCGCGCCGCTCGGTGTTGAACTTCGGCGTGCGCGGCTGGGCCGGCGGCCGCATGTCGGAGGTCGACTTTGCGGACGTCGAAGCGGCCATCCGCTCGGCCATCATCGACTTCGAGCCGCGCATCATGAAAGACAGCATCGACGTGCGCTGCGTGACCGACGCCACCGATCTCGAACACCACAACCTGCTCGCGCTGGAGATCCGCGGCACGCTGTGGTCGGTGCCGTACCCGATCGAATTCATCCTGCGCTCGGAGCTCGACCTCGAAAGCGGGCACATGGTGCTGCGGCCCACCGGAGGCCTCTGAATGGATGCCAGGCTGCTCGACTACTACAACCGCGAGCTCACCTACATGCACGAGCTCGGGGCCGAGTTCGCGCAGCGCTACCCGAAGATCGCGGGCCGCCTCGGCATGCGCGGCATCGAGGTCAGCGACCCGTACGTGGAGCGCCTGCTCGAAGGCTTCAGCTTTCTCACCGCGCGCATCCAGCTCAAGATGGACGCGGAGTTTCCGCGCTTCTCGCAGCGGCTGCTCGAAGTGGTGTACCCCAACTTCCTCGCGCCGCTGCCCGCCATGGCCGTGGTGCAGATCGACGGCAACCTCAACGAAGGCTCGCTGAAAGCCGGCTACGAGCTGCCGCGCCACACCATCCTGCGCGGGCGAATGATCAAGGGCGAGCAGACGGCCTGCGAGTTCCGTACCGGCCATGCCGTCACGCTGTGGCCCATCCGCATCGCCGACGCCGGCATCGGCCCGGTGCCCGCGGAAATCGCGCATGCGATGCCCATGGCTGCGCGGCAGGCGAAGAGCGCCATCACCATCAAGCTCGAAGCGGTGGGCGGTGCGCGCTTTGCCGACATGCCGCTCGACCGGCTCGAGTTCTTTCTTTCGGGTGCGGAGCTGCATGCGCTGCGCGTGCTCGAACTCGCGGCGCACCACAGCATCGGCGTCGTGTGCCGCAGCGGACCGGGCAGCACGGCGCGCATCGTGCCGCTGGGCGACGAGGCCATCAGGCACGAGGGCTTCGACCCCGACCAGGCGCTGCTGCCCTACGACGCGCGCTCCTTCCAGGGCTACCGCCTGCTGCACGAGTATTTCGCGTTTCCCGATCGCTACCTGTTCTTCAGCGTGAACAAGCTGCGCGCGGCGGTGCAGGCCATGAGCGGCACCACGATGGAGATCGTGATCCTGCTCGACCGCGCCGACGGCGACCTCGAACGGCTGGTAGACGCCAAGCATTTCTCGCTGTTCTGCACACCCATCATCAACCTCGTGCCGCGCCGCAGTGACCGCATTCCGGTTGGGCCGGGCCAGCACGAGCACCACGCGGTAATCGATCGCACGCGCCCGCGCGACTTCGAAATCTTCACCGTCGAGCGCGTCACTGGCCACATGGCCAACGGCTCGGAAGAGCGCGAATTCCGGCCCTTCCTCGGTTCGTTCGCGGCGGACGACGGCGACTTCGGCGCGTACTTCTCGCTGCGCCGCGAGCCGCGCCTGGTGTCGGACCGCGCACGCGCCCAGGGCACGCGCACCAGCTACACCGGCAGTGAGGTCTATGTGTCGCTGGTCGACCAGCACGACGCGCCGTTTCCGCACAGCCTGCGGCACATCACGCTCGACGCGCTGTGCACCAACCGCGACCTGCCGCTGCTGCTGCCGACCGGGCTCGAGTCGGATTTCACGCTGCGCGTATCGGCGCCTGTGCGATCGATCCGCATCCTGCGCGGGCCTTCGCGGCCGTACCCCGCATTGGCCGAGGGCGCGCTGACGTGGCGTCTCATCAGCCACCTCGGCCTCAACTACCTGAGCCTTACCGACGTCGATGCAGCGCAGGGCGCGGCCGCGCTGCGCGAGATGCTCGACCTGTACGGCAACCTCGCCGACCCTTCGGTGCGCCGCCAGATCCAGGGCGTGCGCTCGATGGCGCTGGCGCCGGTATTCCGTCGCCTGCCGGAGCCGGGCCCCATCGTGTTCGGGCGCGGCGTGGAGATTGCGCTGAAGATCGACGAGGTCGCGTTCTCGGGCGCGAGCCCGTATCTTTTCGGCGCCGTGCTGGAGCAGTTCTTCAGCCGGCATGTGTCGCTCAATGCGTTCACCGAGTTCGCGCTGTCCAGCCTGCAGCGCGGCGAGATCGCGCGGTGGACTCCGCGCGTGGGACGCCGCCCCGCCGTATGAGCGAAACCAGCTTTACCGACGGGATGCAGCAAGCCGCAGCGCCGGCCGGGGAGGCCCAGGAGGTGCTGGATGCGGCCGAGGCTCGCCACGACATCGCGCAGCCCGTGCAACCCGCGTACGGCGGCGCGGCGCGGCGCGGCGTGCCACAGGCCGATCCAGTGCTCTGGGCCAAGCTGGTCGAGCAGCCCTTCGAGCACGACCTGTTCATGCTGCTGCGCCGGCTCGACGCACAGGGCGACCATCCGCTGCTGGGCCGCGCGCCGCGCCCGCTCGACGAGCCGCTGCGCCTCGGGCAAGAGCCCTCGATGGCCTTCGCGCCCTCGAATGTGTCGGGCGTCGATGTCGACGGCGACGGCCCGCCGCGCATCTCGATCTACGGCTTCGGCCTGTTCGGCCCCAACGGTCCGCTGCCGCTGCACCTGACGGAGTACGCGCGCGAACGCAAGCGGCACCATGCCGACAACACCATCAGCGCGTTCGCTGACCTGTTCCATCACCGGCTGATCCTGCTGTTCTACCGGGCCTGGGCCGACGCGCAATCGGTCAACAGCCTGGACCGCCCCGACGGCCACCGCTTCGTCGACTACGTGGCCAGCCTCATGAACATGGGGCAGCCCGGCCTCAAGGAGCGCGACCGCATTGCCGACCATGCGCGCACCTTCATGGCGGGCCACCTCGTGCGTCAGACGCGCAACCCCGAGGGCCTGATCCAGATCCTCAAGCTCTACTTCGACGTGCCCGTGCGCGTCGATGAGTTCGTGAGCGACTGGGTGATGATCGACGAGCGTCAGGTCAGCCGCATCGGCATCACCGGCCGCAACCACCGGCTCGGCGGCGGCGCCACCATCGGCCTTGCGGTGCGCGATGCGCAGAGCAAGTTCCGCCTCGAACTCGGGCCGCTCTCGCAGGAAGAGTTCCGCGAGTTCCTGCCGGGCAGCAAGCGACTGCAGCAAGTGGTCGACTGGGTGCGCCAGTACGTCGGCATCGAGTTCGCGTGGGACCTGCGGCTCGTGCTCAAGAAGCAGGACGCGCACGGCATGCGGCTCAACAGCAACCAGCGCCTCGGCTGGGGCAGCTGGCTCGGCACGCGCCTGTCGGACACCGACGCCGGCGACATGGTGTTCCAGCCCGAAGCATTGTTTTCCCGTTCTGCATCGGCGGCACCCGTTGCCGCGCCTGCATCTTCCTCCATGGCTCTATGACCGACATCCGCCGCGTCTCTCTCTTTTCGAAACTCAATCCGATGCTCTACAAGGCATTGGAGACCGCCACTGCCTTCGCCAAGCTGCGCGGCAATGCCTACGTCGAGCTGGTGCACTGGCTGCACCAGATCCTGCAGCTGCAGGACAGCGACATGCTGCGCATCATCAAGCGCGCGGGGCTCAACCTCGACGCGGTCGAGCAAGACCTCGTGCGTGCGCTCGACCGGCTGCCGCACGGTGCCACGTCGATCAGCGACATCTCCGAGCACGTCGACAACGCCGTCGAGCGCGCGTGGGTCTATGCGAGCCTGCGCTTCGAGGCTACCTCGATCCGCGGTGCGTATTTGCTCGCGGGCATCATCAAGACGCCGGGGCTGCGCCAGGTGCTCTCGGGCATCTCGCGCGAGTTCGACAAGATCGTGCCCGACGTGCTGGTGGCGCAGCTCGCTGCATGGACCGAAGGCTCGCCTGAAGACGACTTCGATGCCGCACCAAGCGGCGTCGCGGCCGGCGGCGCAGCCGCTGCCGCGCACCACCAAGGCGATAGCCCCGCGGCAGGTGGTTCGGCGCTCGCCAAGTATGCGAGCGACCTCACCGCCAAGGCACGCGCAGGCGAGCTCGATCCGGTCTACGGCCGCGACGACGAGATCCGACAGATCATCGACATCCTGATGCGCCGCCGCCAGAACAACCCGCTGCTCACCGGTGAGGCCGGCGTCGGCAAGACGGCAGTGGTCGAGGGCCTTGCCTCGCGCCTCGCCGCGGGCGACGTGCCGCCTTCACTGAAAGACGTGTCGCTGTGGGTGCTCGACCCCACGCTGCTGCAGGCTGGTGCGGGCGTAAAGGGCGAATTCGAACAGCGCCTGCGCCAGGTGATCGACGAGGTCGAGAAGAGTCCCAAGCCCATCGTGCTTTTCGTCGACGAGGTGCATACGCTGGTGGGCGCAGGCGGCACGGCCGGCACCGGCGACGCGGCCAACCTGCTCAAGCCGGCGCTGGCGCGTGGGCGGCTGCGGACCATCGGCGCGACCACCTGGTCGGAGTACAAGAAGTACATCGAGAAAGACCCGGCGCTCACGCGGCGCTTCCAGACCATCCAGGTGCACGAGCCCACCGAGCCCAAGGCGGTGATCATGCTGCGCGGCATCTCGGCCGAGCTGGAGAAGCACCACGGCGTGCTCATTCTCGATGCTGCGCTCGAGGCGGCCGTGAGCCTGTCGCACCGCTACATTCCCGCGCGGCAGTTGCCTGACAAGGCCGTGAGCCTGCTCGACACGGCTTGTGCACGCGTGGCGCTGAGCCAGCATGCGCTACCCGCCGCCATCGAAGACCTGCAGCGCCGCATCGAGGTGCTGGGCATCGAGTCGGGCATCGCGGGGCGCGAGGCAGCCATTGGCGTGGGCGAGCATCAGCGCGTGGAAGACATCGCGGTCCAGGTGGCTGCGGCGCAGGCCGAGCTCGATCTGCTGGAGACGCGGCGCGTGGAAGAAAGCGCGCTGGTCGAACGCATCGTGGCGCTGCGCAAGCAGCTGTCGCCGGCGGCGGTGCCGGTGCAGGCGGAGACGGAGACGGAGACGGCTGAAGCCAGCGAGGCGAATGTCGATGCGGATGTCGACACACCGCCCGCTGAACCCCAGCGCACGCCCGAGGAAATCCGCGCCGAACTCAACGAAGCACAAGACAAGCTCGTGCAACTGCAGGGCGAATCGCCACTCATCCTCGCGGCCGTCGATGCGCAAGCCATCGCCACCGTGGTGGCCGACTGGACCGGCATTCCTATCGGCCGCATGGTGCGCGACGACGCGCAGTCGGTGCTGAAGCTCGGCGAAATTCTCTCGGCCCGCGTGGTCGCGCAGCCCGACGCGCTGGAGACCATTTCGCGCCGTATCCGCACCGCGCGCGCACGTCTCGACAACCCCAACAAACCCGTCGGCGTGTTCCTGCTGTGCGGCCCCTCGGGCGTGGGCAAGACCGAGACAGCGCTGGCTTTGTCCGAAGCGCTGTACGGCGGCGAACAGAACCTCGTCACCATCAACATGAGCGAGTTCCAGGAGTCGCACACCGTCTCCACGCTCAAGGGCGCACCGCCCGGCTACGTGGGTTATGGCGAAGGCGGCGTGCTCACCGAGGCCGTGCGCCGCAGGCCTTACAGCGTGGTGCTGCTCGACGAGATCGAGAAGGCGCACACCGACGTGCACGAGATCTTCTTCCAGGTCTTCGACAAGGGCTGGATGGAAGACGGCGAGGGCCGCCACATCGACTTCCGCAACACCGTGATCATCATGACCTCCAATGTCGGCACCGACCTGGTCATGCAGCTGTGCGAAGACCCGACCCTGCGCCCCGACCCCGAGCCGCTGGCTGCCGCACTGCGCGAGCCGCTGCTCAAGGTGTTCGCGCCCGCGCTGCTCGGCCGCCTCGTTGTAGTGCCTTATTACCCGTTGCACGCAGAGGCGTTGCATCGCATCATCCGTCTGCAGCTCGATCGCATCGCGACGCGCCTGCAGGCGAACCACGGCATCGCACTGGCCTACGACGACAGCGCCGTCGAACTCGTCGCGCGCCGTTGCACCGCCATCGAATCGGGCGGCCGGATGATCGACGCGATCCTCACGCACACGATCCTTCCGAGGCTGAGCGAGGAAGTCATCGGGGCCACGGTCAGTGCGCGCAAGCTCGCGAGTGTGCAACTGAGTGCGGCGGATGACGACTTCCGCTACGAATTCTTCGAACATTGAGCGCAGAAAGGGAGCACCACATGGCCAGAGTCGTCACTGCATACACGCCGCTTGCACCGGACCAGTTGCTGTTCCGTTCGATGCACGGCAAGGAAGGGCTGTCGGAGCTCTTCGAGTTCGAAGTGGACCTGCTGAGCCCCAACACTTCCGTCGACATGAAGGCGGTGCTCGGCAAGCCGCTCACTCTCGAGATCGTGACGATCGACGGGACGCCGCGCTACCTCAACGGGCAGATCACGCGTTTCACGATGATCGGCCGCGAAGAGAGCTCGTCGCGCTATGTGGTGTATCGGGCTCTGGTGCGGCCCTGGCTCTGGTATCTCACGCGCACCAGCGATTGCAAGATCTTCCAGAACAAGTCGGTGGTCGACATCCTGGACGAAGTGCTCGGCGAGTACGGGTTCGCGTTCGAGAAGAAGCTCAGCGCCACCTACCGCCAGCGCGACTATTCGGTGCAGTACCAGGAGACCGACTTCGCATTCGTGAGCCGCCTGATGGAGCACGAGGGCATCTACTACTACTTCAAGCACGAGAAGAACCAGCACACGCTGGTGCTGGCCGACGACATGGGTGCGCACGACACGCTGCCGGGCTACCCGCGCATCGGCTACCTCGCCACCGATCGCGCGGGCGAGACGGGCCGCGAAGTGATCGACCAGTGGGAGGTGACCGAGGAGATTCGCCCCGGCACCTTCGTGGTCGACGACTTCGACTTCAAGAAGCCCAAGGCCGACCTGCTCAACACGCGCAGCCAGCCGCGGGAGAACGATCACGGCCGCTACGAGATGTACGAGTGGCTCGGCGGCTACAGCGACGCCGGGGATGGCGAGCACTACGCGCGCATACGGCTCGAGGAAGCGCAGGCGCAGGCCGAGGTGGACACCGGTCACTCCAACGTGCGTGGCATGGCGCCCGGCTACCGTTTCAGCATGCAGAACGCGCCGCGCGACGAGGACAACAAGGAATACCTGATCGCCTCGGTGACGTACAACCTGCGCGAGGGCGGCTATGCCACCGGCAGCCCCGACGGTCTCTACAGCTTCGACTTCGACGTGCAGCCCACGTCGTTTCCGTTCCGCGCGCCGCGCGTCACGCGGATGCCGACCACGCACGGCCCGCAGACCGCCACGGTCGTGGGCCCGCCCGGGGAAGACATCTGGATCGACAAGTACGGCCGCGTGAAGGTGCAGTTCCGCTGGGACCGCTACGGCCAGCGCAACGAGGACAGCTCGTGCTGGGTGCGTGTGTCGAGCGCGTGGGCGGGCTCCAACTTCGGCGCGGTGAACCACCCGCGCGTGGGGCAGGAGGTCATCGTCGATTTCATCGCCGGTTGCCCCGACCGGCCGATCATCATCGGCCGCGTCTACAACGCCGACCAGATGCCGCCGCTCGAACTGCCGGCCAAGGCGACGGTCAGCGGCTTCATCAGCCGCACCATCAAGGGCGACGGCGAACTGGCCAACCACTTCGTGATCGACGACGACCCCGGCAGCGAGTCGATCAAGATGCACGCGCAGAAGGACTTCAGCCTCAGCGTAGAGAACAATGAAACGCACACCGTGGACGGCACGCGCGACACGGTGATCGAAGGCGCGGACACCTACACGACCAACACCTCGCTCAACGAGACGGTCAACGGGCCGCACACGCTGACGGTGAACAAGGGCGGGCCGCAGAAGATCACCGTCAACGGCGGCGACCAGTTCATCAAGGTGGATGGTGGCAATCAGCAGGTCGATGTCATCGGGAACCAGACCATCCATGTCACCGGCAAGCGCACAGACACGGTAGACAGCGGTGAAGAGCGAATCATCGGTACGTCGCTCAAGGAAGACATCGCGGGTCCGCAGACCACCAAGGTGGTCGGCCTGTACACCGAAGAAACCAAGGGCAAGAAGGTGACGGTCGACGGCGACGAGGACTATCTCGTCAAGGGGGCACAAAAGGTGCACGCGAACACGTCGTTGAGTGCGACGACGGATGGCCCCATGAACCTGGAAAGCACCGCGGCAGACATCTCGGTCAAGTCGCCGACCAAGATCGTCCTGGATGCGCCCCATGTCGAGGACAAGTCGGCAAAAAAGGTGACCTTCACGGACTGGGGTATTGCCTTCAAGGGCTTCAACATGGGGATCAACGGGGCCAACGTGAGCCTCAACGGCACTTCGCTGTTCGTGAACGGCCTGGTGACCAGCATTGCCGGGCTGAACCTGGGGTTCAACACCTACTCGCTCACGGGTGCGTTCATAAAGCTCGACCTGTATTCCGTCAGCCTTGCGGCGGGCACATTTTCCACCACCCAGACGACTTTCACGTGGGACAACGAGGCACAAAAAATCGATAACAACGGATACAGGGTGAACCTCTCGGGCTTCACCGTCTTTGTCTGAGCTTGGAGCGCGTGTTGGATCTTTTCGCTGTGTGGTTTACCAAGTACTGGTATCTGATTGTCCCCATCGCTGTCGTCGTGCTGCCAGCGTTCGTGGCGATCACGCTGGCCAAGCGCCATGCCTCCCACGTGATGCATATGCAGAGTGTGGTCAACCGCCGCGCGATGGGTGCGGATCTCGCCGAGCGAGTGCTTCGTACGGGCCAACCGGCCGTAGCGACGGTGCTCGAGAGCCATGACACGGGCATGCGGGCCGCGCGCATCTATATCCTCGTACGGCTCAAGTTCCAAGTACAGCCTGAGGGCGGATGGCCTGCCTTCGAGGCTGAACTGGTCGCCCCGATCAGCCCGGTGAAGCTCGCCGACTTCGCACCGGGGCGCTCCGTGAAGCTGCGCTTCGACCCGGTCTCGCACGAGATCGCCATCGATCAGCCGATGCGCTGAAGCGGGTCCGCTGCCCCATGAAGACCATCAAACCCTTTCGCCTGAGCATCCTCACGCGGCCCTTCCGGCGGCAGCGGCAAGACCACCTGGGCGTCTCGGTCTTCGCGATGGCCAGCCTGGCGCCCGAGCCCCTGCTGATGCCCGACCAGGATCTCTGGAAGCTGGCGGCCGACGAAATCGGGCCCGGCAACGTGCTGGACCTGTGCGTGCCCAAGATCGAGCCGGAGTGGCTGGTCAGCGGCTATGCGTACACGGCGCATCAGGACGACAAGACACTGTGCGCGGCCCAGGCCGTCTTCCATGGCCAGGCCAAGTCGTTGCTGGTGAGCGGTGATCGCTACTGGCTCGACGGCCGCGCCACGCCTGCGCAGCCTTTCGAGCGCCTGAGGCTGGATTGGGCGCATGCCTATGGCGGCCCGGGCGAGCCTGAAAACCCGGAAGGCATCGGCAGCTTCGATGAAACGATCAACGGCGTACAGACGCGCCGGCTTCCCAATGTCGAGTTGCCCGGCGCGCGTCAGGACGCACCCGGGCGGCGCATCGTGCCTGCGGGTTTCGGCGCCGTGCCTCCCGATCGGCCGCAGCGGCTCGCGCTGATGGGGCGCGCCTACGACCAGCAGTGGCTGCAGCACGAGTACCCGGGTTTCGCCGATGACATGGACTGGCGCTACTTCAATGCAGCACCTCCCGACCAGCGCCTGCCCGGCCAGCACGAATTGCCGCCGGGCGCCGCCTACGAACTGTGGAACATGCACCCTCGGCAGCCGGTGATGCGCGGCCAGCTGCCCGATTGGCAGGCGCGCTGCTTCGCCAGCTTTCAGAAAGATGGTGGCGCGCTGTCGGAAATTTCGCTGCACCTGAGCACGGCCTGGTTTTTTCCGCACGTCGAGCGCGTCATCCTGGTCTGGCACGGAGCATCGCCCATCGCAGAGGATGACGCGGCCGACGTCAAGCACGTCATGCCCGCGCTCGAGTTGCGCGGGCAGCCGCGGCCGCTCGCCCACTACCAACAGGTGCTGCAGCAGCGCATCGATCCAGCCAAGGCGGTGCTGGTCCTGCGCGACAGCGACCTGGTCCCCAAGGCGATCATGGGGCCATGGGCAGGCGACCAGATGCCCGATATCGCTTCGCTTCCGCTGGCGCGCAATCTGCACGCAGGCCGGCAGCGCGAGCGCGAACGCATGCGTGCCCGTCTGCTGGAGCAGGGCCTGGATCCCGAGCAGTATCTGCCGCCCGTGTCCGAACCGGATCTGCGGCCGCCTGCCTCCATGGACGATCTGCCAGACTTCGCCGAGAAGGCCGATCGAGCCCTCGAGCAGATGCGCGAGGCGGCCCTTGCCCGTGGCGCCGAGGGCCGGGCCAAGGCCGTCGCGCACGGGATGCCCGCTGCCATTCAACCCGATATCGATATCCCGCCGCTGTCGCAGATGGAACCGCGCAAGCTGTCCGACGAGATCAAGGCGAGCATCGACAAGGCCATGACCGAGGTGGAGGCGCGGACCGGCAAGCCTGTGCAGCGCCGATTCGACCCGGACCGCCTGCTGCGTGACCTCGCGCGCCTCGAGGAAGACGCCGCGCGCGAGCGCCGAACACCCCCCACATCCGACGAGGCCGCCGAAAGCGCGCGGCTGCGCGAGCAGGCTGGGCGCAGCATGCGCATGGGGCACCTCTACGGCGCACACCTGCTCGAGCCGGCGCCGCCGGTCAGCAGCCTGCGCTCCAGGCGGCTGCGTCGGCGTCTCGAGGCCGCAGCCAGCGGCGAGCGTCGTTTCGCAGGCATGAGCTTCGTCGGCGCCAACCTCTCGGGTCTGGATCTGCGCGGTGCCGACTTCACGGGAGCGAACCTCGAAGACGTCGACTTCAGCGACGCGCGGCTCGATGGCTGCAACTTCACGCGCGCGGTGCTTGCGCGGGCGCGGCTTGTCCGGGCTTCGCTCACCGATGCGCGGCTGGACGAGGCCAATCTGGGCGGCGCGCAATGCGAAGGGGCGAACTTCACGGCGGCCAGCTTCGTGCAGACGCGTTGCAGCAAGACCATTTTTCGTTCCTGCGTGCTGGCGAAGGCCGCGTTCAAGCAAGCCGATCTGTTCGAAAGCGAATGGGCGCGCTGCGATGCGCGCGGCTCGCACTGGGAGCAAATGGCGATGGTCAAGCTGGCACTGGAAGACATCGCTTTCGACGACGCCGCGTTCAAGCAGGTGAGCTGGATCGAGTGCAGCTTCAAGGGAACATCCTTCGTACGCGCCTCGCTGAACGCCTGTGCTTTCGTCGCCGTCGATGCGCGGGAGGGGGTCGACTTCACCGAGGCCAGCCTCGTGACCTGTTCCTTCGTTCATGGCTGCAGCTTTGTGCAGGCGGTGTTCTGCGCCGCTTCGCTCAGGCAGTGCGGCCTGCGCGGTGCCATATTGGTCGGCGCCGACCTCGCGAAGGCGCGCCTTGAAGGCTGCGACTTCTCCGAGTGCGACCTGCGGCGCGCGCGGCTGGAGGAGTTGCATGCCGGCGAGAGCCTGTTCATTCGCGCGGACTTGCGCGAAGCCTCGTTGCGCGGTGCCAACCTCATCGACGCCAATCTTTCCAAGGCCGACCTGCGCTTTGCCAGCCTGCAGGATGCCAATCTGTTTCGCGCCGACGTGTCACAGGCCGCCATCGACGGTTCGACCACCTTCATCGGCGCCTACACCCAGGGAGCCAAGACCTTGCCTGCAAGAAAGACTGAGCCGGTTCGATGACAGTGGAAGAACTTCTGGACAAGATTCGGCATGGCGAACCGGTGGTCAAGGCGAGTCTCGCGGGTCAGGACCTCAGCGGCGTCGACTTGTCGGGGGCACAGATGGAGCACGTCGACTTGAGCCGGACGAATCTGCGTGGCGCCAGCCTCGACGACAGTTCGCTGGCGCAATGCAACCTCGATCAAGCCAACCTGTCGGCGGCCAGCTTGAAAGGCGTGCGCGTGTTTCGGTGTCGGTTGGAGGCCGCGCAACTCGGCCGCGCGTTCATGCAGGACACCCAGTTTGTCGAATCTTCGCTGGCTCACGCGGATTTCGAGAAATCGCAAATGGAGCGCGTGGCTTTTCTCAGATGCGAGCTCGGGCATGCGGTGTTGAAGCCCGGCATCTGCGATCAGATCGTCATCACCGAATCACGGGTCGACCAGCTCGACTGCCGCGGGGCGAAGCTGCTGCACCTGATGTTCTTTCGCATGGATCTGCGCACGGTGGAGTTCGCCCAGGCCCAATGCGATGGCTCGATCTTGATGGAGTGCAATCTCGAAGGTCAGCGCTTGCCGCACACCGCCTTCCTGCGCTGCCAGTTCACCGACAGCGCGATGGCAGATGTCGATTTCAGCGGCGCCGTGCTGACCCAGAGCAACTTCAAGGGCGCCACGCTGACCAAGGCGAACTTCAGCGGAGTGGATGCCGCCCAGACGATGTTCCCGGAGGCCGATCTGCGTGAAGCGAATTGCAGCGATGCCATCTTCGATCAGTCGATCTGGGCCGACGCCAAACTCGAAGGTGCCGATTTCAGCCGCTCGCGCCTGCCGCTGAGCGTGTTCCATCGCGCGCAGGCGAAGGGTGCCAGCTTTCGCGACGCGGACCTGCACGATGCTGATTTTTCCTATGCCGCACTTCATGACGCGGATTTGCGCAATGCACGTTTTCTGCGCACCCGCTTTCATCGGGCCGCGCGCGCAGATGCGCGTTTCTCGGGAAGCGCTGGCATCATCGAAAACGATCCGGAGCTGTTCAAGGCTCAAGAGATCCTTCCGCTGCGCTGATGCCGCCAGGCCTGCCCGTTCCACTGTTTACCCATCGAAACAAGGAAATCTCCATGTCAGTCGTTTCACTGCGCAAAGCCTCGAAGCTGACGGCTCCGGTTCACTTCCAGGGGGTGGTCGCCGCATTGCTGCCGGATGGACGTGTCACCGTCGATGACGAGCAGGGTGCTGTCTGGGTTTGCCGGCGCGCGGCGAGCTGCCTGCTCAAACCGGCCAGCGGCGATACCGTGCTGGTGTCCGGTCCCGACAGCGCGCGAGCCTACCTGATCGCCGTGATCGAGCAGGCCGATGCGTCGTCAAGCTGCATCGAGGCGGCGGGCGACGTCACCTTCGCGTCTACCGGCAACGGCCGGGTGACCATCGCGAGTACTTCGGAGCTCAGGCTTCGCGCGGACAAGCGCTTCGTACTCAAGGCAGAAGAGGGCGAGTGTGACATCGGTGAACTGCGGCTGGTGACGCGCTCCGTGCAGGCCGCGGCAGGAAGCGTCCGGCTGGTCGGCAAGGTATTCGAGACCGTGGCCGATCGCATCGTGCAGATGGCGCGTCAGACGCTACGCCTGACGGATGAAGTCGACCAGGTGCGTGCGGGCCACATGGACTACAAGGCCAGCGAGACGGTGCGCATTCATGGCCACCACACGATGGTCACCGGCCAGGAGCTGGTGAAGGTGGATGCGGCTCAGATCCACATGGGCTAAGCGAGGAGGTACCAGATGTTTGCCAATTGTCAGCTCATGGGAATGGACATGGCATTCCCCGACGTCTGCAAGACGCCGGTGCCCATTCCATACCCGAACATGGCTATGGGGCCGATGGCTGTTCCGAATGCTTGGAACATCCTTTTCATGGCGATGCCGGCACACAACATGGCTACGACCACGCCAATCACCCTGGGGGATCAGCCCGGGGCGCTGGGTGGCGTTGTGTCGCAGACGTTCATGCAGCAATCGCGTCATGTGACAGGCGCGTTCACCGTGCTTCTCAAGGGTACGCCGGCCACGCGGGTTACCAGCATCACGACGCAGAACCGTTGCAACATCGTCGGCATGCGCATCGTGCCGAGCCAGTTCAAGGTGCTGATGCTGGCGCCCTGAGGGCGCGTCGATTCAGACCGGCCCTGCCAGCGTCACCTGCTGCGGAAAGCCCACCCACACGGCCAGCGCCGAGTAGTTGTCGCGCGATTCATCAGCCTTGGATTCGGCTGCGCGGCGAATCAGCGCGAGCCATTCTTCCGCGCTGTCGGCCAGCTGCAATGAGCGTTCCATCACCTGCTGCGAGATCAACTGCCAGAGCCCATCCGTGCACAGCAGGAAGGCGTCGCCATCGGCCAGGCGTTGTGGCGCCGTGATGGTGGCTTCGGCCGTGGCGCGCGCACCCAGCGCGCGGTAGAGCAGGTTGGTCTTCACCAGGCGCTCGCCGCCGTTCTGGTGGCTTGCGGCCGCATCGCCCGACCGCTCCGACAGGCTGTGGTCTTCTGTGCGCTGCATCAGCGCGCCGCGGCGGAACCAGTAGAGGCGGCTGTCGCCCACGTGGGCCCAGCAGGCTTGGTTGGTTATGCGGTCGATGAACAGCGACACGAAGGTCGCGCTCATGCGGCTCTGCTCTGTGAGTTCGCGCTGCTTCGCAAGAATGGCGTCGTTGGCCGCCTTCACGCAGCGCTGGATGTTGTCGGCGGCCAGCGACGGGGCGTCGACGAAAGTGTCGAGGGCGGTGTCGACCGCGATGCGCGAGGCCAGCTCGCCGCCTGCGTTGCCGCCGACGCCGTCGCTCACCACGAAGCAGCCGTTGCGCTCGTCGAGGTGGTAGCCGATGGCGTCCTGGTTGCCGCTGCGTTCGCCCACGCAGGAAAACTGCGAGGTCGAGATGGGCACGGCGAAAGAGCGGGTGGCTTCAAGCACGGCGCGCCTCCTTCAGCCGTTCCATTTCCTTGTCGTAGGCCTGCTGGAAGGCACGGCCGAAGACGGCCTGGAAGTCGTCTTCGACGGCCGCTGTCGTTTCGGTGTGCAGCTGCTGGAGCTCGCGCCACAGGCGCGCCTCGCGACCGCCGGGCAGCAGCTTCTCGCCCAGGCTGCCGTCGTGCGGGGTTTCGCGGCTCAGCGCGGCGGGGTCGAAGCGCTTGAGCAGCGTGAGCAGCGCGGCGCGCATGCCGGCGACCATGCCGAGCTGGTGCGACTGCAGGTCGCCGAGCGCGTCGTGCACGGCGGCTTCGGGCGGCAAAAAGCCGGGCATGCGCGCGCCGAACATCTGCATCAGCACGGCGCGGCCGTTGGGCAGGATCTTGAACGGGTTGTTCTCTTCGTCCACGATCATCGTGATTTCAGCGCGCACTTCGCGCTTGAGCATGGCGCGCGAGGACAGCAGCTCGATGGTGCCGTCGGTGAAGGCCCGCATGATGCGGCCCAGGCGCTGCATGGCTTCGATGTCGAGCGGTTGCTGGCCGGCGACTTCGGGGACGCCTGCGCCTTCGAGAAAGGCCTTGAAGAGGGCTTCCGATGAGGACGATGGGGCTGCGGGCTGTTGTGTCACGAGCTGCGCTACTGGTGCGGCGACGAGTGCGGCAGCGGGCTCGGCGGCCACGGGCGGGGCCACGACAGGCGGCGGCTCGGGCGGGCTCTCTTGCACCACGGGCGGTGGTGCAGGAGGCGGCGGAGGTGGTGGCGGCGGAGCGGGCGCAGGCGGCGGTGGCGGCGGTGGCGGCGGTGGCGCCTCTACCTTCACAGGTTCGACGGCGGGCACGGGTGCCGGCGCAGGTGCTGGCACCGGCATCGCCACCGGAGTCGGCGGACGGAACTGAGCCGCCACTTCCCGCGTATGGTTCGAATGGCTGTACCCCTGCACGGCTGGTCTGTTGTTCTGCAACAGGTCGAGCGCGGGGTGCGTGTCGCCCGGCAGCATCGGGTCGGTATGCGTCAGCGCGGTGGGGCGCGGATCGGTCAGCGGCGAGTACGCGCTCTCGTCGGCTGCGAAGAAAGAAAGCGGATCGACACCGCGCTTGAGCGCCATGTCCGACATGTCGTTGGCCGCGTCGGGGTTCAGCTCCGCGAGCGGATCGACCGGGTTGCGGCGCGCCTGCGACGGCAACTCGAAGGGCTCGTGCGCCATCGGGTCGGGCATCGGCGCGGGCGTGCTGTCGACGCGGCGCGGTGCGTTGGCGAGGATGGCGTCCCAGTCAGCCGCAGAAGGGATCTGTGACGAGGCGAGGGTCGGGCTCACCTTGGGTTGCGGCGCCGGCGGTGGCGCGGACGGCTGCAAAGGGGCAGCGAAGGACTCGCGCGGCGCCGGAGCGAATGCGGGCGGCTGCATCGGTGGCGGCACGGGCGTTGCCTGCCGCGGCGGTGGCATCGCCACCGTGGGTTGCGTGTCGCCGATGGGCAATGCGCCTTCGCCGAACAGATCGGAGAACACGTCGGATGCGCCGGAGGACGGCAGCAGTGCGTCGATGGGGCTCGCCGACATCGGCGCGGCCATTGGCGGCTGCATCGATTGCAGCGGCGGCGGGGGAGGAGGTGGCGGTGGCTGAACCGCAGCCGCTACGGGCGCCGCGCGCTGCGCGCTCGCGGCCTCCAGCACATAGCTTCCGATCGCGACGCGGTCGCCATCGGCCACGCGCGCTTCCTGCTCGTGCGCGAGCGTGTGTCCGTTCACGCTGATCGGCAGCACCGCGCTCATGTTGCGCAGCACCGCCACGCCATCTTCGTCGAAGCGCACGGTGGCCTGCAGGCGCGAGATCTGCCGCTGCTCGTCGGGCAGCACGAGGTGGTTGTCGGGGCTGCGTCCGATCGTTCCGCCGGGCGCGGCGAGCAATGCCGAGGGGCCCACGGTCACCGGCCTGCCGGCATGTTCGATCACTGTCCAACGCATGGCTTCTCCGTGTTCGTCGTCTCGCGCCGCCACACTGGTGCGGCCGCGATGTTCTTCATCAACGCTTCATTCGCTTGGCGGCCTCGAACGCGGGGCCCCACACCGGATGCTTGCGCTCCGCCACGTTGAGCTCGAAGGTCGGGAACGCATCGAGGATCTTGCGGAACTGGTTGCGGCACTCGGCGATCTGGTTGGCCACGCAGTAGCTGAAGGCCTCGAGCTTCATCGCATCGAGCCGGGTGCCCGGCTCGGCACCTTCGAATACCGACACGCCGCCACTCTTGAGCGTGCTGACGGCCTTGGCATAGTCGCCTTCGTCATACGCTTGCTGCGCCTTCTCGAGCGTGGTGCGCGCCACTTGCTGGCTCAGTCGTTCGGGTTGCGGCGCGGGCTCTGGCGGCGGTGTGGTCGTGCAACCCGCGACCACGAAAAGAGCGAACGCCAAAGCAGGCAGACATGACTTCAATCTTCTCTCCTACCTTGCAAAAGGAATGCTTGAGATAGTGTGCCGCTGTGTTGCGACATGCACGTTATGCGCCATCGTAAGTGCGCATGACTTCGATAATATAGGCCGCGAACCCTCGGGGAGATTTCAATGCATCGACGAAGCTTGCTACAAGGCGCACTTGCCACCACACCGTTGTTTGCGGGCCTCATCGGCGGATGCGCATCGACAGCCAAGTCCATGCCCACGCCCTATGCCGTCACAGTCAAGATCGACGACGGCGTCAACCCCGACGGACGCGGCCAGGCCGCACCCATCCTCGTGAAGGTCTTCGAACTGAAATCTTCCGGTAACTTCGAAACCGCAGACTACTTTGCACTACAGGATCGCGACCGCGAGACGCTCATGACCGAGCTTGTCAACGCCGACCAGGCCATCATGCGCAGCGGCGAAGAGCGCGTGTTCAAGCGCGAGGCAGGACTCGACTCGCGCGCCATCGGCATCATTGCGGGCTATCGCAAACTCGAGGCCGCACGCTGGCGCATCGTGTTGCCGCTGAAGGAGCCGAAGCAAACCAACCTGTACAAGGTGTGGCAGTTTTCGCCGAGCGAGCAGGCCGTGCACGTTGCCGTGCGCAAGACGGGCATAGAGCTGCTACCAAGTCGTTAACTTTCGGCTTGGGGTGCTGGCCTGCTAGTACGAAAGTGCGAGAAATTCTTGAGCGAAATGCGGTGCAAAACGTAAGACGCGCCGTGTAGCATCAGGAGCAAAACAAGTGGACCGGGAGGCCGCTCCTCAGCGCATCTCCCGCTTCGATGTGAGCACTCCCCAGGAGGTCTTTTGGTGACAGTTCGCAATTCGGGCGCCGCAAAGAATGGCGCCCATCCGCAGGCATTGGCGAATCGTGTGGTGTGGTCCGAAGGGATGTACCTGCGGCCGCAGCATTTCCAGCAAATGGAACGCTATGTCGAGCAATACGTGACCCGGCGCACCGCAGGCCTGCAAGGCGCCTATTGGGGTTGGCTGAGTCTGGAGATCGACCGCGACGCGTATGCGCTGGGCCGCGTGTCTCTGCTCGGCGGCGCGGGCGTGATGCCCGACGGCACGCCGTTCTCGTTCGGCGCCGAAGACGCGCCGCTGCCTTATGAAGTGCCGACCGATCTCACCGACGAGCTCATCGTGCTCGCACTGCCGTTGCGCAGGCCCGGCAGCGAAGAGGTCATCTTCGCGGAAGACGAAGGCTCGGCCGCGCGCTTCGGCGTGATCGAGCGCGAAGTGAACGACGGCAATGCGGTTGCTCTCGGCCCCGCCGTGCTGCAGCTCGCAGCGCCGCGCTTGCGTCTTGCGCGTGCTTCCTCGCTCACCGCTGAATGGCAAGCCATCGGCGCGGTGCGCGTGATCGAGCGGCGCACCGACCACAAGCTGGTGGTCGATGCCAACTACATTCCGCCGGTGCTCGACGCTTCTGCGCACGCAATGCTGCGCAGCATGATCGCGGAGCTGCACGGCCTGCTCACGCAGCGCTCCGAGGCATTGGCCTCGCGGCTGTCGCAGCCGGGTCGCGGCGGGGTGAGCGAGGTCTCTGACTTCCTTTTGCTCGAGCTGGTCAACCGCTACCTTGCGCTCACGTGGCATTCGCAGCAGGCGGTGCAGGTGCACCCAGAAAACCTGTTCGTCGACTGGCTCAAGCTGGCCTGCCATCTGGCCACGCACACGTCGCCCACGCGCCGTCCGGTGCTGTGGCCGATATACGACCACGACAACCTCAACGAGTGCATCCGCCCGCTGCTTGAAGAGCTGCGGCGTTCGCTGTCGGCGGTGCTCGAGCAGAGCGCGATCGCCATCGAACTCGAAGAGCGCAGCCACGGCGTGCGCGTGGGCCGCATGCCCGACCCGGTGCTTGTGCGCAACGCGGGCTTCGTGCTCGCGGTGCATGCCGACCTGCCGGCCGATGCAATTCAGCAGCGCTTCCCCACGCAGGTGAAGATCGGCTCGGTCGAGCGCATCCGCGATCTCGTGCAGCTGCAACTGCCCGGCGTGGTGGTGCGGCCGCTGCCGGTGGCGCCGCGGCAGATTCCGTACAACGCGGGCTACCACTATTTCGAACTCGACAAGAGCGGCGACATGTGGCGCCAGCTCGAAAAATCGGGAGGCGTGGCGATGCACCTGGCCGGTGACTTTCCCGGGCTTGCCATGGAGTTCTGGGCCATCCGTCCGTGAGGGACTCTATGAACGGTGTCAACGACATGGCCGTCGGTCCGGGAGGCTTCGTGCCGCCGAATCCCGGCGGCGGCAATGCAATGGGCGACGCAGGCGGCATGCCGAATGCCTCGCGCGGTGGTAGCGGCCTTGGCGCGCAGCCCGAGTCCTTCACCGCATGGCACGACGCGCGGCGCCCGCACGCGGGCGACACGGCGCTCGCGGGCAACAACCCGCTGGTGGCGGCCGCCAATCCGCTGCTCGACCTGATTCCGCAGATCCGCGCCACCGGCCACCATCCCGCGCCGGCGCAGCTGCGCGAGCACCTCGTCGACGAGGTGCGCCGCTTCGAAACGCGTGCGCAGCAGGCGGGTATTTCGCCCGAAGTGATCATCGGTGCGCGCTACTGCCTGTGTACGGCAGTCGACGAGGCCGCCGCGCTCACGCCGTGGGGCGGCAGCATCTGGTCGTCGCAGAGCCTGCTGGTGATGTTCCACAACGAGACCTGGGGCGGCGAGAAGTTCTTCCAGCTGCTGTCGCGCCTGGTGCAGAACCCGCAGCAGCACCTGCACCTGATCGAGCTCATCTACTTCTGCCTGGCCATGGGTTTCGAGGGGCGCTTTCGCGTCATCGACAACGGCCGCACGCAGCTCGAAACTCTCAAGCAGCGGCTGCTGCAGATCATCCGGCAGACGCGCGGCGAAATCGCCGTGCCGCTGTCGCCGCACTGGCAGGACGCGAGCGCACCCGTGCGTCGCACGCGCAACTGGCTGCCCGTGTGGGCGGTGGGCGCGGTGGCGGCGGTGCTGCTGCTCGTCGTGTTCGCGCTGCTCACCTTCAACCTTGCTGGCCATTCCGACGGTGCCTTCGCGGCCGTCAACGCGGTACGTCTGCCGCAGACCGCGCGCGCCGTGGTCATGCCAGCGCCGACGCCGCGCCTGCAGCGCTTTCTCGAACCAGAGATCCGCGACGGCCTGCTGACCGTGCGCGACGAGGCCGATCGCAGCGTGGTGGTGCTGCGCGGTGACGGTCTGTTCGCCTCGGGCTCCGACCGCGTGCTCGACCGCTATGCGCCGGTGCTCGCGCGCGTGGCCGATGCGCTCAACGCCGTGGACGGCAACGTGCTGGTCAGCGGCTTCAGTGACGACCAGCCGATCCGCAGCGTGCGCTTTCCCTCCAACTGGCAACTCTCGCAGGCCCGCGCCGACGCGGTGAAGAAAATGATCGCCACGCGCCTTGCGCGCCCCGAACGCCTGCGCGCCGAAGGCCGCGGCGATGCCGACCCGCTCGTGCCTAACGACTCCGCGGCCAACCGCGCGCGCAACCGGCGCGTCGAGGTGACGCTGCTGGTGGCGCCGGTGGCCGGCGTGCCCGCCAACTCTGCGCCACTTGCCGCTCCAGCAGCACCGCAGGCCGGAGGCACCCGCTGATGTTGCGCGCCATCTTTCGTTTTCTCATCAGCCGCGATCTGTGGGTCTTCCTGGGCCTGGTCGCGCTCGCCTTCCTGATCTGGATCATCGGCCCGGCCATCGCGGTGGGCCGCTACCGCCCGCTCGAAGACGAGATCGTGCGCATCGTGGTCATCGCGCTGATGTTCGCGATCTGGATCGCGCGCGTCATCTATCGCAAGTGGCGCGAGCGCCGGCTCAATGCGCAGCTGCTCAACCAGCTGCGCACCCCTTCCAAGAAAGAGAAGGAAGCCAAGCCCGAGGACGCGCCCGAGATCAAGGAGCTGCAAAGCGGCTTCACCGACGCCACGGCCATCCTGAAGAACATGCGCTTCGGCGAAGGGGCCGACGGCAAGTCCGGTGGGCGCTTCTCGCTGTTCGACCGGCAGTACCTGTACCAGCTGCCCTGGTACATCTTCATCGGCGCGCCGGGCTCGGGCAAGACCACAGCGCTGGTGAATTCCGACCTCGACTTTCCGCTGGCCGACCAGCTCGGCAAGGCCGCCGTGCGTGGCATCGGCGGCACGCGCAACTGCGACTGGTGGTTCACCAACGAAGCAGTGCTGATCGACACAGCCGGCCGCTACACCACGCACGAGAGCAACCGCGAAACCGACGAGGGCGAGTGGAAGGGCTTCATCGATCTGCTGAAGAAGTTCCGCCCGCGCCAGCCGATCAACGGCGCGATCCTCACCATCAGCATTGCCGACCTGCCGCTGGCCGACGACGCGCAGCGCGCGCGCCATGCGATGGCGCTGCGCAAGCGGCTGCTGGAGCTGCGCAACGACCTGGGCATCGACTTCCCGGTGTACGTGCTGGTCACCAAGACCGACCTGCTGGCCGGCTTCAACGAGTACTTCGGCTCGCTGGGCCGAGCTGAGCGGCAACAGGTGTGGGGCTTCACCTTCCCGATCCAGGGCAACCCGGCGAACAAGGCCGGCAAGGGAGCGGCCCCTGTGGGTAGCGGCGACCTGCGCGAGCGCTTCCACCAGGAATACAAGCTGCTGCACCAGCGCCTGGACGAGCGCCTGCCCGAGCTGCTGGCGGCCGAGTCCGACCCGATGCGCCGCGCGCAGGCCTACCTGCTGCCGCAGCAGTTCGCGAGCTTCGAGGACATCCTCGGCACCTTCCTGGCCGACGTGTTCAACCCGTCGAAGTTCGAGGCCGCGTCGATGCTGCGCGGTGTGTACTTCACCAGCGGCACGCAGGAAGGCACGGCCTTCGACCGCGTGATGGGCGCCATCAAGCGCTACCTGCAGGTCAACGCGCCGCCGGCGCCGCCGCCGGGCCCGGGCAAGAGCTACTTCCTGAAGGAGCTGCTGCAGCAGGTGATCTTCCGCGACGCTGGCGTGGCCGGCACCAACCTGCGCTGGTACCGGCGCAAGCGAGCCATCGACATCGCGGGCTACAGCGCCATCGGCGTGCTGCTGGTGCTGTTCCTGGGTGCCTGCGTGAACAGCTGGCGCAACAACAAGGACTACGTGGCCGAGGTCGACACCAACGCCAAGGCCTTCAACAAGGCAGCCGCGCGCGGCGAGCTACCCACGGTGGTCGATTCGAGTGGCGACATCGCCAGCTCGCTGCTCATCCTCGACAAGTTGCGCGACCTGCCGAAGTCCAGCCACTTCGACATCGGCGATCCGCCCACGTCCTACCGCTTCGGCCTCTACCAGGGCGAGAAGCTGCAGGCCGCAACTGATGGCGTGTACCAGCGCGCGCTGGAGACGGTGCTGCTGCCGCAGGCCGCGCAGCGCGTCGAGCAGTCGCTGCGCGACGCCGCGAAGATCGACGCCGAATACAGCTACGAGGCGCTCAAGGCGTATCTCATGCTGTATGACGCAGAGCGCTACGACGCCGACTTCCTGCAGGCCTGGCTGCTCGCCGACGTGGACCGCAAGATCGGCGCCTCGCTCACGCGCGAGCAGCGTGCGAACCTCGAATCGCACCTGAAGGCGCTGTTCGTGGGCCGCGTGCTGACCTCGCCGTTCGCAAAGGACGACCGGCTCATCACGCAGACGCGCGAGCGCCTGGCCGGCGTGCCGCTGGCGCAGCGCTCGTATGCGCGGCTGCGCCGCATCCTGCTGCAGACCAGCCAGCCCAATGCCTTCACCATCGCCGAGGCGGGCGGCGCCGAATCGGCACTGGTCATCCGCCGTGCGAGCGGCAAGCCGCTGACCGACGGCATTCCCACGCTGTTCACCTACCGCGGCTACTGGGACATCTTCGACAAGCGCATCGCCGAGACCACGCTGTCGCTCGAGCAGGAAGACCGCTGGGTGCTGCAGATCCGCGCGCCCGGCATCACCGACATCACCTCGCGCGAGTTGCTGCTGCGCGAAGTGCGCCGGCTCTACCTCACCGACTACATCAAGGTGTGGGACGACTACCTCGTCGACATCCGCCTGGCCGACAGCCGCTCGCTGCTGCAGAGCATCCAGATGACGCGCGTGCTCTCGACCGCGGAGTCGCCGATGTCGCGGCTCATCCGCGGCGCGGCGCGCGAGACCGACCTGCTGCGCAACCACGACGAGGCCGCGCGCAGCCTGCTCGACCAGGCGCAGAACCGCGTGCAGAGCACGCGCGAGCGCATCGAACAGCTCATCGGCCAGCCCGACGGCAGCCAGCGCCGCAACACGCGGGTGGACCGCCCCGAGTCGCTGGTGGACAACCACTTCGAGCCGCTGCGCCGCATGGTGACCGCGCCCAAGCAGGGCGGGCAGGCCCCCATCGACGCGACGGCCGCGCTCATCAATGAGCTCTACAACTACCTCACCGCCACCGACACCGCGCTGCGCAGCGGCAACATCCCGCCGACCAGCGATTCGGTCACCAAGGTGCAGGCGGAAGCCGGGCGCCTGCCGGTGCCGTTCCAGGGGATGCTGAACGACCTGTCGGCCACTGCGTCGTCGAAGGCGGCGGCAGTGACTCGGCAGAACATCGGGCAGAGCGCGGCGGCGAGCATCGGCTCGTTCTGCAACCAGGCGATCGCGGGGCGCTATCCGTTCACGCGTGGATCGAACCGCGACGTGGCCTCGGGCGACTTCGCGCAGCTGTTCGCGCCGGGCGGGATGATGGACGACTTCTTCCAGAAGAACCTCGTCACGCAGGTCGACACCTCGGTCAATCCGTGGGCTTTCAAGCGTGGCGTGGACGGCAGCGCGGCCGGCCGCTCGGCGTACCTTGATTCGTTCCAGAAGGCGCAGGCCATCCGCGACGTGTTCTTCTCGGGCATGGCGGGTGGGCGCACGCCCTCGTTCACCATCGACATCCGGCCCGAGGACATGGATGCAGCGCTCACGCAGTTCACGCTCGACGTCGACGGGCAGACGGTGCGCTACGCGCACGGTCCGCAGGCGCCCAGCACCATCAAGTGGCCCGGCCCGCGCAACAGCAACCAGGTGCGCCTGCAGGTGACCACCGCCAACGGCACGCCGGCCGGCGGTATCGTGACCGAAGGGCCGTGGGCGCTGCACCGGTTGTTCGACAAGGCCTCGATCTCCGCGGGCAGCTCGCCCGAATCGTTCAACGCCAGCTTCGACCTGCAGGGCAAGAAGGTCGTGCTCGCGGTGACGGCCAACAGCGTCTACAACCCGCTGCGCCTGCCGCAGATGAACGGCTTCTCCTGCCCGGGGAAATCCTGAAATGAACAGCAGCATTCCTCCTCAGGCCTGGGTGCCAGTCGACGAACAGATCGGCTGGTACGGCAAGCTGCCGGCAGCCGGCGACTTTCTCTACCGCCGCATGCCGCGCGAACTGCAGGCGTGGTGGGACCGCTGGATGCAGAACGGCCTGGGCAGCTTCAAGCGCTGGCCCGATGCGATGACGCGGCACTACGCCGTTGCGCCGGTATGGAACTTCGCGATTCCCGCCACGCAGGGCGTGGACGCCGTGCAGTTCGGCTGCATTGCGCCGAGCTGCGACCGCGTGGGCCGCTACTACCCCGTGTGCATCACGCTGCAGGTGGCCGCGCAGAACTACCGCCCATCGGTGCTCGAAGGCTCGGCCGCGTGGTACCGGCAGTGCGGCACCGCGCTGCTGCAGGCCATCCGCCACGGCGTGGCGCCCGACCAGTTCGACAGCCAGGTGCTGGCCGCGGGCCGTGCCGGTTTCCAGACCGCCAGCGGCGGCTCGGACGACATCCTCTCGATCCTCGGGCCTACAGCCGGTGGCGCGAGTGCCCAGCAGCCCCTGGGCTGGCCAGAGCTTCCACTGTGCTTCGACCCTTTCGGCAGCACCAGCTACTGGTGGACCAATCAAGCCGACGGATCGCCGTTGCGGACCGCTGCCCATGGCGGTGGCCTCAACACACCGCTGTTTTCCAAGTTGTTTTCGCAGGGGCATGTGCCATGGGCATGAAGAAGAGCCAGACCGGCCATAGGGGCCACAGCAGTCCCGCAGGAGGAGAAGCATGACGACGACGCACGGCATCGGAAGCCCGCCGGCCGAGACGGATGACGAACGGCCGCACCCGCTGGGCGTGAACCACCGGCTGGCCGAATTCGAGCTGCTGGAGGTGATCGGCGAAGGAGGCTTCGGCATCGTCTACCGCGCCTACGACCACTCGCTGCAGCGCGAGGTGGCCATCAAGGAATACATGCCCTCGATGCTCGCGCGCCGCGTGGGCGACAACAGCGTGCACGTGCGCTCCGAGCGGCTCACGGCCACCTTCCAGGCGGGCCTGCGCAGCTTCATCAACGAGGCGCGCACGCTCGCGCAATTCAGCCACCCGGCGCTGGTGCGCGTGCATCGCTTCTGGGAGGCCAACTCCACCGCCTATATGGCGATCCAGCTCTACAAGGGCCGCACGCTGCGCCGCCTGGCCGAGGACGAGCCGGGCAGGATCACCGAGCCCTGGCTGCTCGGCATGCTGGGGCCGCTGCTGGGTGCGCTGGAGACGCTGCACCGCAGCCAGTGCTTCCACCGCGACATCGCGCCCGACAACATCTTCATCCAGCAGGATGACCTGCCGGTGCTGCTCGACTTCGGCGCGGCGCGCAAGTCGATCGCCGACCTCGTCGACGAAGTGGCGGTGATGGTGAAGTCGGGCTACTCGCCCATAGAGCAGTACGCCGACGACAACACGCTGCTGCAGGGCGCGTGGACCGACATGTATGCGCTGGGGGCAGTGCTGTACCGCGCGGTCACGGGCCATCCGCCGCCTTCGGCCGTGGTGCGCAGCGTGCAGGACGCCTACGTGCCCCTGTCGTCGATGGGCCGCGACGACCTGAGCCCGAGCTTCTGCACCGCGGTCGACCACACGCTGGCCGTGCACAGCAAGGACCGCACGCAGACCGTGGCTGCCTTCGCGGCCGAGCTGGGGCTTGTGAAGCTCGGCGACATCTACGTGAGCGGCATGAGCGCCCCGACGGTGATCATTCCCGCGGCGCCCGTTTCGGCGACGCCGCCACCTCCGCCGCTGGTGCCGCAGCAGTTCTCGCCGATGTCGGCACCGGTGCCGTTGGAGCCGATGCCGGTGGCAGCGCCGGAGCAGCCGAGGGCCGCGCCTACACCAGTGCCGGCGCCCGCACCGCGCGTCGCACCGCAGGACCGCAGCAAGGCGCAAGGGCACAAAGCCGCAGCACCAACCGCGCAGAAGAACAAGCTCAAGCGCCCGCCGTGGGGCATGGTGGGCGCGCTGCTGATCGCGCTAGTGGCCGTGGGCAGCTGGATCGGCCTGCGCCTGACCTCGGGCATGCAGCCGCAGGAGACCAAGACCGCGATGGTGCCGGTGCCGCCTCCGGCCGCGCCGATGTCGAGCAACACCGCGCCGCCGGCGGCAATGCCACCGGCCACCACCACCGATGGCGTGCCGGCCGCGCCTGGAACGCCTGCGGCCGGCGGTAGTGCAGCAGCGCCGCTGCCCGCCGCACCGGCCAGTGCGCCCGCCGCGACGGCCACGGCGCCGCTGACACCGCTGGAGAACGTCCCGGTCGGCCCACCGGCCGCGCCGCCCGAATCCGCGCTGGCCACCGCCGAAGCCGAGGACTGGAACCTCGCGCAGACCGAGAACACGCGCGAAGGCTACGAGGCTTACCTGCGCCGCTACCGCCGCGGCGTGCATGCGCGCGAGGCGCGCAATGCAATCGCCGAAATCAACCGGCTCTCGCCGCCGTCAGTGCCCGTCGCGCCCGGCACGTTGCCGCCGGGCACCACGACGACGACCGTGGCGGGTGCCACACCCGCCGGCACGCCGGGCGCACCTGCAGCCGCTCCCGCCACGCCTGCGGCGTCGCCCGGCATGGGCCGGGTGGTGTTCAACGTCCGCCCCTGGGGCCAGGTGTTCGTCGACGGCGCGGACCGCGGCGTGAGCCCGCCGCTCAAGTCGCTGTCGCTGCGCCCGGGCATCTACAACATCGAAGTGCGCAACGGCGACCTAGAAGTGTTCCGGCAGCGCGTGACGGTGCAGGACAGCAAGTCGGCGCCTGTGGTGAGCCACGAGTTCAAGTAGTACGGTCTGCGCCGCGGCTGGCTCCCGCGTTCATTTGGCGCCGCGCAGTGCCCTGCGGTACTGCACCGCCTCCGCCACATGCGCCGCTTGCACCGCATCCGCCCCTGCCAGATCGGCGATCGTGCGCGCCACCTTGAGCGCGCGGTGCGTGCTGCGCGCCGACCAGCCGAGCTTGTTCGCCGCGTTGAACATGAACTTGCGCGCCGCGTCGTCGAGCACGGCATGCCGGTCGATGGCAGAGCCCTGCAGCGACTGGTTGGCGTGGCCTTGCCGCCGTATCGCACGCTCGCGCGCATCGACCACGCGGGTGCGGATGCTGTCGGTCGATTCACCGGGCGGCGCTTCGAGCAGCAGCTGCGCCGACACCGCCGGCACTTCGATGTGCAGGTCGATGCGGTCCAGCAGCGGGCCGCTGAGCTTGCCCTGGTAGCGCGAGTGTGGGAAATCAAAATTACACGGTCTTGACCACTAGTGAAATCAATCACTTACGCACTTTCTATGTGGCTGCGCGCTCCCTCGGGTTTCAAAGTTAGCTAGCTTTTCCCACTATCGGATCAAAGTTATTTGACTCCCCAAGATTGGGCGCTGGTGTAGCCCAGCTTGCTGAACAACGGGGACTCAGATCTAAGCCGCGCGAGCCAGCTTCCGTCGAGATCTTCGGCGAACTGGGGCACGATCACCCACGTCGGCAGACGGCGCACTCTGCGTGAAGTTGAGTTCCGAAGACGCATTCGCGCTCAATCTGGGAGTTCTCGAGGGCCACATCGAGTTTGCGGTCCAATGGAAACCATGGCTTATTTCTTCGCTAATCAAGGTTCGTCCTTTGAGTTTCTACGCAATGAGGGGTACATGTTCACCACGTACCTCGACCGTGACGGCGTGCGAACACCGAATGTGCTACCGCTTGAAAACATGGCGCCGGGCGACACGGTCATCATTAACTTTGATGGCCTCGTTGGCACAGCCAAGGTTATCTCCAAGGTGCCGGACTTCCCGATGACGAAAGAATTCGCGTTTGCGACCAACACGCTGGAGGGCCGGTTCCATAAACCGGAATCGGCACAGTGGAAGGCCGGAATGAAAGGGCTTCGCGTGAACGCCACATATGAGCCGCTCCCATCCAAGATTAGATACCAGGACTTCGCAGCGCAGATCCTAAAAGCACAAGCCGAATCCTCAAGATCGCGGCAGCCATTCGACGTTAACGGTAATGCCAACCAAGGAACCTTCTACTGGCTCGACATGCCGCTGGCGCGAGTGCTCTTGGAGATTGTTGGTCGGCCGCTGCCGACGATCCCTGGCCCGCCGACACCGCCTCCCGAGACACATGGCCCTTACGTGGCGAAGTTCGCTTCACGCCTGATTCGTCCAGAGCAGAGCGCCTTTCGCGATCTTATGCTGAAGATCTGGAAGAAGTGCCCAGTGACGGGAATCCAGAATCCGGCTCTCCTTGATGCGGCGCACTTCGAGGATTGGCGCTATCACAACGGCGAGAGCGCTGGCATGCTGCTCAATACACTTATCCATCGTGCGGTAGATCGCGAGGTGATGGAGATTAAGCTCGATCCCTCGGGCAAGAAGTGGCGCGTTAGCGTGCTCGTGAAGGACGACGTGTACATCAACCAGTTTGATCGAGCCGAGTTTCCGAATCCGCTGGCGCTGTAGGCGACTCGCTGACGCGCGACAATGAACCCATGCCAACCCGTACGAGAGTGTTCGCGGGTGGGAAAAAGGTTATGAGTTCGACCCCATGGCTTTCATGGCTTTTTTCAGGGCCATGAACTCCATACGCAGGGACTCGCGAATCTCGTCGCGGTCGAGTTCGACTGCGGTTTCATCCGCCCACGTCTCGTACATGCTTTCGAGCCATGGCTGACGGGTATCAAAATTCTCGACTGCGTAGTGGAGCCAACTCTCGTAGCCCTTGGGCGGTGGCAATGGTTTCTGAATGGTGAAGAGGGATCTCCTTGATGCCACCGGACACTGGAAGGTCCGGGGCACATACGGTAGCTAACAAGTGGGGCCTTTGCAATCATTGTCAGACGCAACACCCTTTTCGCAACGACCCACTGCAAAATCTGACCATGAAAGACAATAGCTCGCTGCGGCGCTTGGCGAATCGTGTGCACGTGGCGATCCACGATATCCAACAAGCTCAGAAGTTTGCCGAGATCTTCAAAGGGCTGCGTTCTAGCCCAGCTAGGCTCGCGACGAGTCACGCTGATGAGCTAGATAGCGCCTTGGGAATGGCTGCTATCGTCAGCTACGCCCGGCCTTTCAATACGTCAAGATCTGACGGGATAGCCGATCGGTACCTCAAGCCCAGCGAGCTGCAGCTCTTCGATGGCTACCCGGCGCATCAGGCGGAGCACGATCATGCCATTCTGCTTCGCGACCAGGTTGTGGCGCACTCTGACTGGACGCATCGTTTCTCTCTGGAAGGAGTTCCAGATAACTGGTCTGAATCCGTGCGCTATCTGGTGGTGTTTGACACCAAGCTGCTACTTGCAAACTTCCATTCGTTTCTCGATCTCACGCGGCATGTGGAAATGAGGCTCGTGTCGCTGCTCATGTCGCTTGAAAGGGAAATCCGAGAACCTCCGAGCCCGCCCGCCAGCATCATAGGTGCTGATGTCAATGCAACTGACGGGGCGAGGTCACGGACTCGAATGGATGCGCGCCTTATCAGCAGCCGTTGGTCATTGCTGGAGCGCATCCTTGGACGCGCTCTTGCTGGTTACTGCGAGATCGGCTTCAGATAGATTTCAACGCGGCGATTTTGTGTGCGCCCGTCTTCGGTGGCGTTGCTAGCCACCGGTTGCGTCTCGCCTCGACCTTCGGTCGTGAGGCGTGCGCTCTTCACGCCGCGGTCGACCAGATAGGTCCCCACGCTTTGCGCGCGACGCTGCGACAGCGTCATGTTGTGCTCTGGATTGCCAGTGCTGTCCGTGTGACCAACCACACGCGCATTGATATTGGGTTCCTGCGAGACGGTTTGAGAAACTCCATCGAGCACGCTGCGAAACGAAGATTTGATGGTGGCGCTGTCGGTATCGAAGGTCACCTGGCTTGGGATGTTGAGCTTCAATGAGCCATCCGGCTGATCGACGATCTGCGTGCCGGTGCCGGCTGTCTGGCCGCTGAGTTTGTTGCGGATGTTGGTCCAGTTGTAGCCGACGCCTGCACCGACCGCTGCGCCCACCGCGGCACCGATGGCAGTGCCCTTCTTGTCGCGACCGATGAGATTGCCCACCCCCGCGCCGACAACTGCACCTGCGCCAGTGCCGACGGCCGTGTGAGTCCCTTGCTCGGTTGCACAGCCTGCGGCAAGTGCGGCAACGATGGCGAGCGAGATCAGTTTGGTTTTCATAGTCTTCCCTTTTCAATGGTTTGAGTTTGGATTGACAACCCTGGCGAACTCCCGGGCCGAAGTGCAATCTGAAGAAGACAACTCGTGCATGTATGCCTTGGCCGACAGCCAGGACTGCCTTTGGAACATTGATGTGAACCTGCTCCTTTTAAATGTGAAATAGGTCTCGCGTGGTACCGCTGGTCACAGTTCAAAAGAGTGACCCGTCAACCGGATCACGGCGAGGACGTTGGCTGCAACATGCACGTGCTTTCGTGCGATCCGTGAGGTGCAATTTTGAAAAAAACTCTGTTCTTGCTGGCCGTTGGTCCTGTCTTCGCGGTATCGGTCTTTGCACAGAAGCCACCTGCTGCTGCGGCGGTACCCAGTCCTGCTGCTTCTGCGGCTCAAGCTGCACCCGCAGCCCCTGCTGCTGCCACGCCGACCACCACCGCTCCTGCGGCCAAGCCCGTGGCCACGCCTGCGGCGGCCGCTCCGGCTGCAGGCGCCACCGCGGGTCAGGTGTGGGTGAACGGCAAGGTCTATCACTGCGCGAGCGACAAGTACTTCGGCAAGACCAAGCGTGGCTCGTACATGTCCGAAGCAGATGCGAAGGCCAAGGGCGCACACGTCGCCCATGGCAAGGCATGTTGATCTTTGGAGCGACCGATCGGATCGCGCAGAAGCCCGCCTCGTGCGGGCTTTTTTTGCGCCCGCTGAATGCCTCTCCCCTCCGAACATGGCAATCCCATCGTCGGCACACCGACCGTGTGGTGAGCGCGACATCGAAGCCGACTAACGGCGGGCATCGGTCACAACGGCTGGCGCCATTGCAGCCATGGACCGGCGCATGCTTCAATCTGAAGTCAATCCAACGGAGCTCACAATGAAGCGAGACTGGGACCTGATCCGCAAGCTGTTGACCGCCATCGAAGAGGAAGAAGATTTCCTGGCCGATTCACCGACCCAGCCGAAGTGGCTGGAGCAAACTGAAGAGGCGTACATCACGGAATTGAAAGCCTTCCGCACGGCTGAAGGGCGGCTCTTTGGGCACTTGGAACTGCTTCTCGATAACGGCTATTCCGAGGGTTTCGAGGTTATCAGGATGGGGGATGGCGGCTTCGCCTTCAGCCTGAGCGCACCGCGCCTGACGATGGCCGGGCACGATCTGCTTGACACCATGCGTTCCTCGAAGGTGTGGGAATGGATCAAGTCGACAGCCAATACCAAGGGCGTCGAGTTGTCCTTTGA
Source organism: Variovorax sp. YR634 (assembly GCF_900106655.1). Taxonomy (NCBI): domain Bacteria; kingdom Pseudomonadati; phylum Pseudomonadota; class Betaproteobacteria; order Burkholderiales; family Comamonadaceae; genus Variovorax; species Variovorax sp. YR634. The sequence continues at coordinate 54,937 of NZ_FNOL01000027.1, read as the reverse complement.
TGCAGTGAAAGCCCTCGGAGCATTGGCTCTAAAAAATGTCCTCGGCTAGCACCAGAAGAACGGCTGCCGAAGTTCATCGAAGAGGTCTACAACGCCAAACGCCTGCACTCGGCGCTCGGTTACCGCCCTCCCAACGAATTCGAATCCCAACTTGTTGATTTCCACTTCGAAGTGCCCCAGTTTTCCATGAGACCTTGAGCTGCATGCAGCACGCAACCTGCCTGATGAACAACGGCAGAAAGACATTGCGGCGGGTCAGCCCTCGATGGAAATTCGGATCAATCGAGCGCGGAAATTCACAATGGTTCGCTTCACGCTCCTTCCAGGTCAACCCTTATAGCGAGCAGATACTGGCAACCCTGCGCGCAGGTACGGGTGCGGCCTGGCAAAAGCTCTCCTGGCTGCAATACCTGCGGTGGGTCGCCAACTCCGATTCGCGCTACGCGGACCCTGGTCTCGTCGAGCGCGATCTGCGAGAGATGGACGAGCGTTGGGGCGAAGTCAATGACGAGTTGCGGATCTTGCTGACGGACCGTTTCAACAATGGCAGCCACGTGCGATGGTGGATTAATGCTTTAAGTGAAGGCTTGGGGAGAAGGTAGATCTCGATGTGTAGGATTGCCTTCGTGGCCTGATTCCATCTCGTCGAGATGGGGGCGACTCTCCCAGAGCTTCTCATGAGCAAGCCCGCATTGCGCGTCGTGTTCGACACCAACGTCTTCTCTGCCACGCATTTCGAAACGTTAGAAAAAAGCCCGATGAAGGCGCTGTGCAGCGCAGGTCGAATTCAACCGGTCTACGGGCACGTCTTTATAGAGGAGACGCTTCGTGCCTACGGTGTGGCTACAGCGCGCAAAGCGCTTCTTGAGGAATGGCTCCCGTTCATTGCGGAAACAGCAAACCGATTCTGCGAAGATTTCGTGACGATCTGGCATCGCGAGTTGGTCCAAGGACGCGGTCGCAGGACCAACATTTTTATGTCGACCAATAAGCAGCACCGGCTTCTGAACGCATTGCGCGCGATCCCTCCGGACGGGACCTGGCGTGGCCTAGTCGGCACGCAGCTTGAGCGGCGCGACGAGGATCAGAAGCGAGCCGAGCAGCGGAAAATTTCTATCGAGATGCGAAACGAAGTTGTCGCCCTCCGAAAAACCAAGCCGGGGGGAGTCCGCAGACGGGACAACGTCCCTAGGCTCAGCAACAGCGAAGCCGAGCAGTACATCGCGGAAGAGGGGCGGGCATACATAGAAGCGAACGTCCCCTGCTTTAACCCGCGAGAGGTTTGGAGGAGGTGGGCTCGCGCGAAGATGGACTACCCCTACTTCACTACGTTCGTGATCAACATGATCTGCATGATGGATCACGCTGTAAATCGAACGAACGAGAAGATCGACCTCAACGCGCAGGCAGACCTAGACCTGATGACTCACCTCCTGCGCGCGAATGTGTTGGTCTCAAACGAGACCGGCTTTCTGAAACACGCTTTCGGTCAGATCTGGCTGCCTCAAGGCAAAGTCCTCTTCACCTCTGAGCAGTTCGCTGCTCACATCAGCAGAATGGTTTGAGTGAGGGCGTGACGGTGTCGGGTGCTGCTCATAATGCGGGAGCGTCAATAGTCCCAGATGATCGGTACCCAGCGAAACGCCTCGCCATCAACCGCGACGTGGCCTAGCGATGGGAACGGCAGGTGGGCGGCAACCAGCAGCCCGCCGGTTTGTGCCAGTTCTTGGAAAAGGCGCATACGGACGCGAGCAGCCTCCTCGGGGTCGTGCTCGAAACCGTTTTGCCAGTCGGGGTGGTCGAATCCGACCGGAAACACAGCGTCGCCGGCGAAAGTCAGCCGTTCACCACCTGATACCAGGTCGACCACGCTGTGCCCAGGAGTGTGGCCGCCGGTATGGCGAACGATGACACCCGGCGCAACTTCACGCGTGTCTTCGAAGGTCTGCAGTTTGTCGCGGTATTCCTCGTAGAAGCTCTTGGCAGTCGACCGCAGCACCTCAGGCACCGGGTTCGGCATGACGGTGCGAGTGAAGTCGGGCGAGGTCCAGAACTTGACCTCGGCCGCGGAGACATGAATGCGCACATCCGGGCGCAGGCGTTCTTTGACGCCCGGGACCAGCAGCCCGCCTACGTGGTCCATGTGCATGTGAGTCAGGATCACATCGGTGACGGACTCGAGCGCGATGCCGGCGGCTTCGAGTCGCTGGGGGAACTGACCGGCACGCGGGAAGCCCGAGAACTGGCCGCCCAGACCAGCGTCGATGAGGATGGTCTGTGCGCCGCTGCGGGCCACCATCACGTTCAGCGGCCAGTCGTACTTGTCGGGAGGCATGAACATGTCGCTCAACCAGTTTGCGAGGTCGGCCGGTTCTGCATTGGTGGCCATCGTCGAAGTGGGTAGCGGCAGCACGCCATCGCTGACCACCAGTGCATCGATTTCGCCGACCTTCAAGGCATAACGGGACGGCACAAGCTCTTCGAACTTCTTGGTACCCGATTGCTGGGTTTCATCTAGGGAAAACATGGCGGAATCTCCAAAAGAGGTAGCTCGATCACTCGAGCTGAGCCAGCCCGAGGCTGGCAGGAGGTGCCGTTCAACAGTGGGGTTGTCGGGCGCGGATCACGACACGAGGCCGCATGCCGCCAAGAGTAGGCAGGACAGGACCGAGGCGGTAGGCATGCAGAAGGGCACACGGTGGTGACTGAAACGCACCAAACATGTCATCCTCAAGTTGTGGCTCCTTGCGCCGAACGCGTAGCCAGTCCCAGCGCGTTCGCAACGCCCGCGCCGTAGGCCGCATCCGCTTTGGCGCAGTTGTCGACGTGCCTGCGCTTGATGAACTCCGGTGCATCACCCATGGCCCTTGCGGTGTTCTCGAACAGCACCAATTGCTGCGCAGGCGTCATCAGACGGAACAGGTCACCGGGCTGCTTGAAGTAGTCGGCGTCATCCTCGCGGAAGTTCCAGAAGTCGGCGTCGCCGCGCAGCCTGAGGGGAGGCTCGCGGTAGCCGGGCTGTTCCTGCCACTGGCCGAAGCTGTTGGGCTCGTAGTGAGGCAGGCCGGCGTAGTTGCCATCGATGCGTATCGCGCCGTCCCGGTGATTGCTGTGCACAGGGCACCGCGCGGCGTTCACCGGTATCTGGTGGTGGTTCACGCCCAGGCGGTAGCGCTGCGCATCGGAGTAGGCAAACAGGCGCGCCTGCAACATCTTGTCAGGCGACACGCCGATACCCGGGACAAGGTTGTTGGGCGCGAAGGCGCTTTGCTCGACTTCCGCGAAGAAGTTATCGGGATTGCGGTTGAGCTCCATGACGCCCACCTCTACCAAAGGGTAATCCTTCTTCGGCCAGACCTTGGTGAGGTCGAAGGGGTGGTAGGGCACGCTCTCGGCATCGGCCTCAGGCATGACCTGGACATACAGCGTCCATTTGGGGAAGTCTCCGCGCGCGATTGCATCGAACAAGTCGCGCTGGTGGCTCTCGCGGTCCGCCCCTACGAGAATCGCGGCCTCGGCGTCGGTGAGATTCCTGATGCCCTGTTGCGTCTTGAAATGGAACTTGACCCAGAAGCGCTCGTCACGTGCGTTGACGAAGCTGTAGGTGTGCGAGCCGAAGCCGTGCATGTGCCGATAGCTTGCCGGGATCCCGCGGTCGCTCATCACGATAGTGACCTGATGCAGCGCTTCGGGCAGCAGCGTCCAGAAGTCCCAGTTGTTGGTGGCACTGCGCATGTTCGTGCGCGGGTCGCGCTTCACGGCTTTGTTGAGGTCGGGAAATTTGCGTGGATCGCGCAGGAAGAATACTGGTGTGTTGTTGCCCACCAAGTCCCAGTTGCCCTCCTCGGTGTAGAACTTGAGGGCGAACCCACGGATGTCGCGCTCGGCATCGGCTGCGCCGCGTTCACCGGCAACGGTGGTGAAGCGTGCGAACATTTCGGTCTTCTTGCCGACGGCGCCAAACAGCTTGGCGCGGGTGTATTGGGTAATGTCGTGAGTGACGGTGAAGGTGCCGAATGCGCCGGAGCCCTTGGCATGCATACGGCGCTCTGGAATTACCTCGCGGTTCAGGTTGGCGAGCTTCTCGATGAGCCAGACATCCTGCATGAGCAGCGGGCCGCGCGGTCCGGCCGACAGGCTGTTCTGGTTGTCGGCCACTGGCGCGCCGAAGGCGGTAGTCAGAGGAGTCTTGTTCGACTGCTCGGGTGGGGTATTCATGGAAAGACTCTTGTCGTTGGTGTTCACTGTCTTTCCACTCTAAGGATCTTCCGCGCATGCCTGCATCTGCCGTTGGGTAGAGGTCGCGGCACACGATGGGATGGTGCGTCTAAACCTCTGATGAGCTAGGCGGAGGGCACTCGCCCTGCATCTCCAGGACGGTTCGTCCAGTGAATGTTTTCGTCTAACATGAAGGCAGCAGATGAGCCGCTCGAATCCCTCCGTCGCACCGCGAACCACCCATGCAAGAACGCGCCGCTGAGTCGCCCGAACGGACTGATCTGGCGGAGGTTCGCTGGCGTTTCGGCCCCTTCATCCTCAAGGAAATGCAGCGCCGGCTCGAGCGCTCGGGTGAAGCGGTGCGGCTCGGCCCCCGTGCTTTCGACCTGCTGCTTCAGCTCATCAAGCGGCCCGGCGAATTCATCGGCAAGGATGAGCTGCTCTCGGCAGTCTGGGCGGGTGTGGTGGTCGAGGAGTCCAGCGTGCGCGTTCACATGTCGATGCTTCGAAAGTCGCTGGGGCGGCCGGGCGAAGGGGACGGTTGCGAGGAGTGGATTTCCAACGTGCCCCAGCGGGGCTATCGATTCAACGCCAGGGTGCATCGCCAGTCGCTCGATGCCGTTGAAGCGCCGCCGCCTTTCTCGGCTCCTTCTTCTTTTGCCAAGCCGCCGGCCCGGCTGACTGAACTGGTCGGTCGTGAAGCCGATGTGCAGAGCATCCTTTCATCGCTCGAGGCCAACCGATTGGTCACCATCGTCGGCACGGGAGGCATCGGAAAAACCAGCGTCGCGATCCATGCTGCGGAGCGCTATCAGCTGCAGCGTGCTGCGTCGACGGCGTTCGTCGATCTCTCGTCATTGATTTCGCAAGACCACGTCCCCGGCACGCTGGCGCGATCGGTGGGGGCGGCCGCCGACATGCCCGACACCTTGCAGGCCATCGTCCAGAGCCTTGCCGGACAGAAGGTACTCTTGCTGATCGACAACTGCGAGCACGTCATCGAAGTGCTCGCGCCACTGATCAACGAGCTGCTGATCGCCTTGCCAGAACTGCGCATCCTGGCGACCAGCCGCGAGTCAATCCGCGTGACGGCCGAGTACGTCGTGCGACTGCCGCCGCTGGCGGTTCCTGATGCGGAAGCCGTGCCTCTCGCCAAGGCCTTGAAATGGTCGTCGGTCCGGCTGCTGGTCGAGCGCGCCAAGGCCGCGGGCGCAGGCATGTTCAATGAAGCGCATGCCCCTTTGCTGGCCCGGATCTCGCGGCAGGTCGATGGCATCCCGCTGGCCATCGAACTGGTGGCTGCCCGTCTTGGAGTGCAGTCGGTCGGCGATCTGACGCGCACGCTGGACGATCACATGCGGCTGTATGCCATCGCCAATCGGGCCATCTCGGCGCGCCACCGCACGCTTGCCGCCGCGCTCGACTGGAGCATCGCGCTGCTTGACGAGACGGAACTGCGGTTCTTCCGTCGGCTGTCGGTGTTCCGGGGGCGCTTCGACGTGGCCGCCGCACTCGGCGTCAATGCCGACATGGATAGCGATGTCGCGTTCGACGCGCTGATCTCGCTGACCAACAAGTCGCTGATCTTCTTCGACACCAGCGACAGCGTCTCGCCCTATCGCCTGCTGGACACCACGCGCAGCTACGCGAGCGCACTACTCGAACGCAGCGACGAGCACGCGGCCATGCTTCGGCATCATGCGTCGTACATGCTCGACGTGATGAAGACCGCCACGGCGGAACTGGCGCAACTGGCCGAGCAGGCCTGGGGCGAGCGCTACGCGTACAGCCTCGACGACGTTCGCTTCGCGCTGGAGGTCAGCCTGGTGCGGCAGCCCGACGCCGGATTGGGCGCGGCGCTGGTCATCGCGTCGATGCCCCTGTGGTTCCACCTCTCGCAGGTGGCCGAATACCGCGACAGGGTCGCTGCGGCGCTCACGCTGGTGGAGCAGCAACCTGAGCCCGATCTGGAGAGTGCTACCTGGTTGAGAACCGCCTTGATCACGGCACTGCTGAACACCCGGGGCTCGAACGACGACCTGAATGCCGTCTGTGATCAGGCGCTGGCGGGTGCGCTGGCGCTCAAGATGCCGGTGCTGGAGCTGCGCGCACGCTGGGGCCGCTGCACGCACGACATGTTTCGCGGGGAGTACGCCGCGGCCCTGCGGCACTCGCAGCCTGTTCTCGCGCTTGCCCAGTCGGGGGAGGACCCGGCGGCGCTCATCCTTTCCCACCGCGTGAGCGCGATGGCCAATCATTTCTGCGGCAAGTTCGATGTGTCCCGAGAGCACAGCGAGGCGTCGATCGCCATCTCCGCCGGCGCCGGGCGCACGCATGCCAACATGCTCGGGCCGGATGCGAGCGTGGCGGCGATGGCGGTGCTGTGCCGCACATTGTGGGTGCAAGGCGATACGGCCAACGCGCTCGAGGTTGCCCAAGCCGCCGTTTCCAGGGCCGAGTCGCTGGCCAATTCCCTCTCGGTGTGCTCCGCGCTGTACGGCGCCTGTCCTGTCGCGCTTTGGTCTGGCGAGACGGAGCTGGCTCGCCGCTGGGTCGCATTGATGATGGAGGAGGCGCAGCGCCGCGGCTTGCTGGGCTGGCTCCGGTACGCCGAGTGGTTCCAGCAGGGACTGCAAATTGCGACGGCCGAAGACCGGCATCCGCTCGTGCGCGAAGTGTCTGCACGGTTCGCCGCCTATGACGCACCGCGCAGGGAAATGCTCGTGACGTTCTGCCCCGATTGGTTCGACGACCAGTTGATCGAGCGGCTCGCCCAAGGCGAGGGCCTGTGGTGCGCCGCGGAGGTCTGGCGCGCCGCGGGCTGGCGCAGCGAGCGCCGTGGCATGACGGACGAGGCCGAGGGCTTCTACCTGCGCGCCATCGAGACGGCCAGGCAGCAGGGCGCGAAGGGCTGGGAATTGCGCGCCGCGCGGAGCTTGGCCAGCATGCGGGCCGGCCTGAACCCCGAGCAGCAGGCCGAGCGAGGGCGCGACGGGACGGATGGTCGCCCTATGCCCATGCACGAGGGCGCGAATCGGCCAGGCGACGCGCCAGATACGCCGCAGCCTGGTCGTGGTCGTAGAAGCGGCCGTTCCGGGTGAACCCGGACTGCACCGACGACTTCAACGACAGCGCCTTGCCGCAGACCGACCTCGCGACGACCACCTCGTCGGGCAGGCCGTCGATCGTGTGGACAGGCGCGAGCCGCCCATCGGCAAAGCGCGCGGCGTAGACACGACCCGTTTCCGTGTTGCGGAAGGCAGGCCGGAATCCGAACGAGCGATGTTCGGAGCTGACACCGCCGCTGTCCTGGCGGGCTTCCTGTTCGAGGATCGATGGATTCATGTGCTCCGCCCGTGATCGATGTTGCGGAATGTCGTGACACGCGGGAATCGATGCTAGGCAGGCGATGCATGGTGCGGAAGGCTGCTCTGCCGCATCGCGGTGTTTCCAGCCAGGCAACTGCGAGGGCGCGAGCACCCTGGTGAGCGCGCACCTGCCCGCGTGCCATTGATGCTGGCTGCGCAACCCGCTGGTTCCCTAAACCGGCCTACCGGTCAACGTGCCGGCTCCATAGCATGAGCGCCCAACAGTACCGCAGGCCGGGGCCGCGATACGGCGATGACTGCCTGCATTGCGCGCACTCGGTCGCACCCTCGTTCAAGAAAGAATCTCATGCCCATCGATGACCGAGAGCCGCCCGCGCGGCGTCTTTTCCTGCGCCGGCTCGGCGGCGCGTCCGGTGCGGCGCTTGCGGCGCCCATGCTGCTCGGCGGCGCCGGCACTCCACCTACTCCGGCGCGAGACGCCGCAGCCCGCGACGCTGAGAAGTCCCGGGAGTCAGGCTACCTGTCGCTAGGACCCCGGGAGGCAGCCTGTGTCGAAGCCCTGGTCAACATGATGTGTCCAGCCGACTCGCTCACGCCGAACGGCGTCGATTGCGGCCTGCACATCTACATCGACCGGCAACTGGCCGGTGCCTGGGGGCGCGGCGACAGGCTCTACCGGCAAGGCCCGTGGCGACCCGGCAAGCCGCAGCACGGCTCGCAGTCGCCATTGACGCCGGAGGAGCAGTTCAAGGCCGGCGTCGCCGCATTGAACCGGGAGATCCGTCGGCGCATGGGCAAGGCCATCGAACAACTCACCCCCGCCGAGCTCGACGGGCTGCTCCAGGATGTTGCGGCCGGCCGATGGGATGACGAACGTTTCGCGCTTGGCGAGTGGTTCGACAACTGCTTCTATCCGCTGTTCGTGCAGGCCTGTTTCGCGGACCCGCTCTACGGCGGCAACCGCGACAAGGTTTTCTGGCGCGCAGTCGGCTATCCCGGACTACCGGCCTTGCACGCACGCAATGTCGTGGAGTACCGCGGCCGATCCTATCCAGGCGCAGCGGCGCCGCAGTCGATCGAGGACTTCAGCTGAAAGCGGATGCCATGACGCTCAAGAAACTACCTAGGCGCGCCGTCGTTTTCGTCGGCGGCGGCCTCACCGCAGGCCTTGCCGCGCGGCAACTGATGAACACCGGCATCGACGTGCTCGTGCTCGAACGCGGCGGCGATCTCGCCGGCAGCGCCGCCGCGACCTTGCCCAACCAGCGCGACGAGTTGCGCTGGGGCGTGCGCAACGGCCTGATGCAGAACTGGGCCACCGAGACTTACACGCTGCGCCACGCTGCCTCCGAGCAGGCGCTGCCCATCCGACGCATGGAGGCGTTCCTGCCTGGGGACGGCATGGGTGGCGCAGCCAATCACTGGAACGGGCAGACCTGGCGCTGGGCGGAATACGACCCCGCGCTGCGCACCCACCTCGAGAGCCGCTATGGCAAGGCGGCCATACCTCGCGAGATGACGGTCCAGGACTGGGGTGTCAGCTACGCGGAGATGGAGCCGTATCACGACCTCTTCGAGCGCCTCTTCGGCATCGCGGGGCAGGCGGGCAACATTGGCGGACGGCTCATCGATGGCGGCAATCCGTTCGAAGCACCGCGACGGCAGGATTTTCCCCAGCCACCGCTGGAGATCCTGGAATCGGGCCGGATCTTCCAGGCCGCCGCGCAGGGCCTGGGGTACAAGCCGTTCCCGCTGCCGGCGGCCAACTCGCCGCGCGCCTACACCAATCCGGATGGAGTGAACCTGGCTCCGTGCCAGTACTGCGGACATTGCGAGCGCTTCTTCTGCGAGGCCAACGCCAAGGCCAGCCCCGCGGTCTTGCTCTATCCAATGCTGCAGAAGCACCGCGACTTCGAGATCCGGCTACACGCACAGGTGACCGGCATCGACTACGACCGCACGGCCAGGCGTGTAACCGGCGTGCGGTTCATCGACCTCGAGACTGCGCAGGAGTATGAACAGCCGGCCGACGTCGTCGTGCTCTCCGGCTTCACGATGACGAACACCAGGCTGCTCCTCGCGAGCGGCATCGGCAAGCCCTACGACCCGAAGACCGGCAAGGGCGCGGTGGGCAAGAACTTCTGCTACCAGGTGATGTCGTCCGTGCCCGTTTTCTTCAAGGACCGCTGGATCAACCCCTTCATGGCCACGGGCGCCTCGCAGATGGTGGTGGATGAGTTCAACGGCGACAACTTCGACCACACCGGCCTGGGCTTCTTCGGTGGCGGCTACATCTACGCGAACGTGACCAACGGCCGCCCGATCAATTCGCGCCTGTTGCCGGCCGGAACGCCGCGCTGGGGCACCGCCTGGAAGCAGGCCAACGCGGACTGGTACGCGCACGCCTTCAACGTGGCCGTGCACGGAAGCAACTACCCGCACCGCGAGAACTACCTCGACCTCGATCCGGTCTACCGCGACGCCTACGGCCAACCCTTGCTGCGAATGACCTTCAATTTCCACGACAACGACCACCGGATGAGCGAGTACGTGACAGGCAAGGCTGCGGGCATCGCGCGCGCCATGGGCGCCACCATCGTCGGCGCGCCTCAACCGCGGCGCGGCGACTTCGACGCGAGGCAATACCAGACCACGCACACCACCGGCGGAACCATCATGGGCGTCGATCCCGCGACGAGCGTGGTGTCTCCCCGGCTGCAGCACTGGGATGCGCAGAATCTCTTCGTGGTCGGCGCTTCGGTCTACGTGCACAACGCCGGCTACAACCCCACGGGGCCGCTCGCGGCGCTGGCGCTGCGCCTGGGCGACGACCTCGTGCGCTATGCCCGCCAGCCGCGGATGTTGTGAGCGGCGGCCGCATGGCTCAGGCCCCGATGTGCCTGGCCCGGCCTACCGAGAGGCCCAGCGCGCACATCGCGATGCAAAGCACCGCGCAGACCACGAGCGGCGTAGTCCAGCTCCCCGACGACTCGTGAAGGAAACCGATGAATGTCGGACCGACGGCCGCGAGCAGGTAGCCGATGCATTGCGACATGCCCGAGAGCGACGCCGCGGTCTTCTGGTTGGCTGCACGCAGCCCTACGAAGGCGAGGCTCAGGATCAGCGCGGCGCCCATTCCCATGCCGAACGCGAAGACCCAGAGGGGTGCCAGTGAAGGCATCGCGAGCAGGCCGACCAGGCCGAGTGCGCTCAGCGCCGGAGAGGCGAAGGAGATCCAGCGCTGGTCGGGCATGCGTTGCAGCAGCGGCATCAGCAGCAGCGCGGGAATGGCGCCCGCCAGCTGCATCCATCCGTGCAGCGCGCCGGCACGTGCACTCGAATCTCCGGCCTCCTGAAGGATCGACGGCAGCCACGCGATGGCGGCGAAATGGATGAAGCAGGTCAGCCCGAGGTAGGCGGCGACCTGCCAGGCCAGCGGAGCCTTCCATACCGACGCACCCGGTGCCTCCGTCGCGAGGCCGGGCGCCGAGGTCGTGCGAAGACGCAGTTGCGGAAGCCACAAGATGGCGGCGGCCAGCGGAAGCAAGGCGACGCTGCCCAGCGAGGCTGGCCATCCGGCACCGAGCGCCTGGTCGAGTGGGACGGCGACGGCGGACGCCAGGCCGGCGGCGGTGATCATCGCCAGCGCATAGCAGGCCGTGAGCCTGGCCACGTGAGTGGGAAAGTCGCGCTTCAGCAGGCTGGGCAGCAGCACGTTGGCGACGGCGATGGCGCTGCCGATGACGCAGGTGCCAGCGTACAGCGCCGGCGTGGTACCCGCCGACCGCACGGCGATGCCGGCGATCAGCAGGACAAGGGCCGCGAACAGCACGCGCTCCAGGCCGAAGCGATGCGCAACGCCGGCCGCGAAGGGCGAGACCACGGCGAACGCGAACAGCGGCAGCGTGGTCAGCAGGCCGGCCGCGGAGGCGCTGAGCGCGAAGCTCGCGCGGACAGGTTCGAGCAGCGGGCCCAGCGCGGTGATCGGTGCGCGCAGGCTGGCGGCGGTGCACAGGATGCCGATGAGCAGCACCGCAGAGTGTTGCGAGTAGTGCACCTGTGATGTCGAGGAATGCATGGCGTTGGAAGTGATGCTGTGTCGCTTTTGAATCTAGCGACGACGCCCCTTTCGAGATGACTGCGGACCGACAAAAAATTCGCGAATCCGGTCAAAATGAAAAACGTGAGTCCCCACCGAACAGGCCCCTGGAACTTCGAGTTCGACAAGATGGATGCCGACGTGGCGGCTTGGCGGATCCGTACCCATGGACACGCCGAAGCGCTCGCGACGCACACGCATGCGCAGGGGCAGCTGGTGATGGTGCTGCGTGGCGCCATGACCTGCGAGGTACCTGGCGCGATGTGGATGGCGCCCGTCCACGGCGGGCTCTGGATTCCAGGCAACGTGCCACATGGAAACCGCGTGACGACCGATGCGGATGTGTGCTTTCTGTTCGTGGCGAGTGACGCCGCAGACATGCCGCGGGACTGCTGCGCAGTGGGCATCTCGCCCCTGCTGCGAGAACTCATCCTTCATCTGGCCACGCGGCCCGGGGGCGATGTGCCTGACGGCGAGATCGGGCGCCTGCATGCCGTGGTGCTCGACCAGCTCGTGCGCATGCCCGCGGAGCCGATGCACCTGCCGGTGTCCGACGAGCCGCGCCTGCGCAGGCTCGTCACGGGGTTGATGGCCGACCCCGCCGACCGCACCACCGCCACGCAGTGGGCATCGCGCCTTGCGATGAGCGAGCGCACCTTCGCACGGCTGGTCCGGCACGAGACGGGCATGTCCTTCGGCCGATGGCGCCAGCGGCTGCAGCTGATCGTGGCGTTGCAGTGGCTGTCTTCGGGGCAGTCGGTGCAGCAGGTGGCCGTCGACCTGGGCTACGACTCGGTGGGTGCGTTCATCGCGATGTTCAAGAAGGCGATGGGCAAGCCGCCGGCGCGCTACCTCGCCGAACAGCGCCTCGCGCACGACCGGTGAACTTGCCCCATTGCTTATTTCACAGGAATGAAGAAGTCGACGCCCTTGTCCTTGATCAGTGTCACAGTGAAACGGGCCGGCTGCGTGCTGCTAGCGTTGCGTCCGACGGTGTGGATGTCATTCGGCCCCTCGTAAAAGGTCTGGCCCTTGGTGAGAGTGACTTCCTTGCCGCCCTTGACGCCCATGACGATCGAGCCCTCTAGCACGTACACGAACGCGTGCGCATCGTGCTTGTGGACGGGATCGACCGCGCCCGGGGGGTACTCGACGCTGATCATCAGCACTTCCTTGCCGGGAATGTTGGGCAGGTCGTGCGTCAGCAGCGGCGTCACGATGGCCGCAGGTGCAGCCATTGCGTGCTGTGCGAGCAAGACGCTGCACGCCAGCAGGATTCGGCTTCCGGTTTTCCTGATCAAAGACATTGGTTCTTCCTTTCGATGGCCCGTCATGTCGGGCCGGGTTGCAAACGATCGACGCGAAGCGTCGATCTTCCTGAAGGCTCACTTTGCCGGGTGAGCGCCGGGAGGCCATGCCCTCGACGGGGCAGGCCGGTCTATCCCTTTGAGATAGTGCGACGCGCTAGAAGCGCCGCGCGTAGCGGACCTGGATGAAGTTCTCTCCAGGGTTCGGATGCTTGATGCCGGCGTTCGAGAAGTGCTCCAGCCGCAACGAGATTTCGTGCTGGCCGTGCTCGCCGAAGCTTCGGCCGACTGCCAGGTGCGTTCCGAAGTTGAAGCTGGTCGAGAAACTCTTCTGCTTCGTTCGATAGACGGATGAGGTCGCCGTCAAGCCGACCCCCGCCTCGACGAACCACGGGGACGCACCGTTGTCTGGCCGGTAGCGCTGCACGGGCACCAGCGCGAACTGCGACAGCTGTGAAAGCCCGGCCCGGTCCCGCGACTGGATGTGCCAGTACGAGTACGAGGCTTCGAGATGGCTGCTCACCTCACCGGCACCGAGTTGCCACCGGTAAGGCATGTCCCAGGTAAGCCCTGCCGTCAGGGCGCGGGTGCTGTGCGCGGAGCCGAATTGCGTGAAGAAGGAAGAGGGTTGGAGCAATGAGGTTTCGGCGCTCGCCGCCTGTGAAAGGCACGCACCTAAGCCGAGCAGGACCGCTGCCACAGCCTGGCGCTTGAGACGAAGTTCTGGCCACTGGAAGGCCATAGAGAGAGTTGGATCGGACATTTGCGTTGCGGTGGTATCGAACTGCACGGTCATTACCGTGTCGTCGAAGGCGTCAGAGATTCAGATAGTCAGGGCAGGCGCATGGCGTGTCTGTGCATATCGGTCGATGGGGGCTCGGGAGCCACGGTGAACGCCAGCGCGGCGTCGGCCGCTGCGATCGCTGGCGCGTCGGCGGGCGTCTCGAAGCGCCCGTTCAGGCGATTGCCGGCCGAATCCTCAAGGGTGCCGCGCGCAACGAGCCTGTACTCGCCCGCGCGCCAAGGCATGTGCGGGGTGAATGTCCAGATGCTCTCGCCGTCTTTCAACAGCGCGCGGCCGTTCACGCGTCGGCCGCGCGGGTCGGCGATCGCGAGGTAATCGGCGTCCCGGCCGTCGATGGGGTCGTCCAAGGTCACGACGAGCGGCTGCCTCGACGCGGCGCGAACCGGCGACAGGCGCCACGCCGAAGCCACGGGACCGTTCGTGTCCACGGGGCCGACGCGCCAGTGCTGGATGGGTCGCCCATCGAGCGTCAATGTCACTTCGTCGCCGTCAACCAGGATCGGTCCCAGTGCATCGCGCGCATTCAGGCCGGTCTTGACGCGACCCGGATGCATCAGCACCGTCAGGATCCGTCCGCTCGGCGACCAGAGTTCCTGCTCGAGAAACGGTTGCGCGAGCGGCTTCCCGTCAGGGCGCAGCAGCGCGATCCTTGGAAGCACTGGGCCTTCGGTTCGCGTCGCGAACTCGACGGAAAGGCGCAGAAGGTTGGCCGGTATCTGGCTCGCGGACGGTTGCACGCGCACCACCTGCGCGGCTGCCGCAGATGGTGCGGCTGGTGCTGGTGGCGCGAGGGAAGCAGCGTGCGAGACGTGCAGGGCCGCGGCGAGCGCCATGGCGCCGCACAGTCGACGAAGAGGCACCGCTTACTCCGATGCCTTGATCAGGTCCGGGAAGCCTTCGTCCTTCAGCAGCATGTCCTGCCGAGGCTTAATGTTCTGCAACTGGAAGTCGTTGCCCTTGAAGCTGTACTCGGCGAAGGCGTATTCGGAGACATGGTCGGTCAGCCGGAAGCTCAGCTCCTTGCCGATGGAGACGAGCTGCAGCGCATCCTTCTCGAGCCGGCGGCGTACCACCACGAACGATTTCTCGTCGAGGTTGTCCAGCCGCAGCGTACCGGCCAGGGGCGCTTGCATCACCTCGACGCCCGCGAGCTGCCCGAAGGGCACCTGTTTTTCGATGCCGGGCCCGGAGCCCATCGCCTCCAGCTGCGATACGGGGATGATGTTCGACACACGATCGAAATTTGCCAGCAGCAGGAAGTCCTCGGTCTTGCCCTGCTCGGTGCGCGAGTAGGAAATCATGTCGGCCGGCGTGTTGCCATAGCCGAGCTCGGCTACGGTCTTGCCACGGATGTGCGCGCCGTCCTTGAGGTCGTCGAGCGGAATCGTCACCAGCGGGGTGCAGGTGTAGGCGGCGACCAGGTACGGCTTGCCGCCCCAGCTCGCGAAGCTCATCGCGCGGATGGGGGCGCGCGTCTCGATCAGGTTGTGGCCCGCGTGGTAGATCTCCACCGAGGTGATCGACTGCTTCGAATCGAACGGGTATCTGACTCGGCGCAGCGTCGAGGCGAAGTCCTGGTTCGAAAGGCCGGCCACGAAGAGCTCGCCGTCGCGCCACTTCATGTCGGTGACGGTGAAGCTGCGCTCCGGCGTTTCCTTCCAGAAACTGTAGTCCGTGGTGGGGGCATCGCGCAGGGCGACGGAGGTCGAGGCCGCTGCCTTCAGGTCGATGCGGCGCGCCTTCTTGTCGCTGGTGACCATGATGAGCGCCGGCGTCTTCGCGCTGCCGTAGCTTACGGCGACGTACACCTGCGCGGTGCCGGGCCGCACGACCATGTCCTCCACCGTGACCTTGGCGCCGCCGACCTGGGCGGAGAGCAGCGACTCGAGGTCGAGGATGTTGAAAGCGGAGCCCGCGGGCTGCTGCTGCGCCGCTGGCAACGAGATCGCGTGGACGCGGGCGGCTTTCCAGTCGGCGATGAACAGGGTGTTGCCGGGACCTGCGGCAAGGCGGGAGACGGATTTCACGTCCGCCGCGGCGGCGCTGAGGGCTGTGCAAAGGCCGCAGGCAAGGACGGCGGTGATGATGCTGAGACGCATGGAGGGCTCCTGGAAGGAAAATGGACCCCATCGATGCTAGGAACGCTCTCGTCTCGGCGGTAGGCATAGGCAGGGGACCACGGCGTTGTCCGCAAGGCACCAATGCCGCCGTCGATTCACCACAGCCTCTGCAGCAACTCGTCGAGCTTGACGCTCGCGTTATCGCCGAGATCGGCCACTTCATTGGGATAGTTTTTCTTCAGCAGCCGGGCGACCTCGGGGAGCTTGGCCGGATCGAGATCGAACGCGCTGATGCGGTCGGGCAGGCCGAGCGACTTCACCACCTGCGAGATCTGGTCGGCCAGGTGGGCTGCCACATCTGCATTCTGCGAAGCACTGGAGGGCGTCGTGGCGAAGACGCCGAGCTTGTCCCCGTAGAAGTCCGCGCAGGCACGGATCACCGGTGCCAGCGTGATGCAAGAGGTCACGCTGTGCGGCAGGCCAAAGGTGCCGCCCAGGATGTGGCCGATGCGGTGGCTGAGGCCATAGATGACCGAGGCCGGCGAGAAGTAGCACTGCCACGCCGCGAGCTGCAATTGCAGCAGGTCGTCGGCCGTCACCAGCCCTTGCTCAAGCGCCGCGCGTGTTTCCCCAGCTTGTGGCCATTTCTGCAGAATGCGGAGAAACCGCGCCAGGCCGCTGGCCGCCATGATCGCGTGAGGATGCTCCTTCGTGACCTTGCGCATGCCCTCCACCGCATGGTCCATGCCCTTGACGGCTGATGCGAGCAGCAGCGCCCGCGGAGTGTCGGACACGAGCACCGGATCGATCACGACCACCTTGGGCACCGTCTCGCGCACCGCATAGCTGCGCTTGAATTTCTGAGGGCCGTCCGTCTCGGTGATGCCGAAGTAGTGCGAGAACTCGGAGCCCGACAGCGTGGTGGGCAGGGCGGCTATGGGCAGGTAGCGTCCGGTCTTCTCGTGATGCAGATGCGATACCGCCTTGGCCGCGTCGAGCACCGATCCGCCGCCGAGCGCGACGATCGATCCGGCACCGGCTTGCAGGCAGGCGTCGAGGCCTTCCTGCACCGCGACGTCTGGCACGTGCGCGGGCAGTTCCGTGAAGCTGCCCGCCTGTTCCTTCAGGTTGGGCTGGACGCAGCTGCGGTAGAGGCCTTCCAGAGGCGTCACCGTGAAAGTGATCGGTCTATGGATGCCATGGTCGCCGAGCCGTGCGACGACGCCCTGCAGGATGTGTTGGCCCCAGTAGATGCCTTCTTGCGGCAAGCAGTTCAAGTGATTCATGTCGGTCGCGCGTTGTATGTCGGACCGACAAGATAGGCCGGCCACCTCCGGGTCACAAGCCGCTGATTGCCAGACGCAGCGTCCATGCATGTGGACGACGGCGCGCGGCGTCGAAGGGCCTCAGGCGAAGTGCGAAGGGTGGTCGAAGGCCGTGATGACCGGGATTTCCACCGCCAGGAAGTCCACCAGCGAACGCACCGCGGGCAGTAGTCCGGTGCGAAAGGGAATGAGTGCGGAAATGCGCGCATCCGCCGCCGACCAGTCGGGCAGTAGCTGCTGAAGGGCGCCGGAGCGCAGTTCCGAGCGACAGATATAGCCCGGTAGCGCGGCAATGCCCAGGCTGGCGCACGCGGCTTCCTTCAGCGCGACCATGTTGTTGCTCTGGAAGCGCGGATCGATGGGCATCACGATCTCCTCGCGGTGCGGCCCATGCAACTGCCATTGGAGCGGGCCGTTGCGCACCATCGCGACGGTTGCGTGCTGCGCGAGATCGGCTGGGCTTTCAGGAACGCCATTCTTCTTGAGATAGGCTGGACTCGCGAACAGGTACCACGGTACGTCCGCGAGCGCGCGCTGCACCAGCGTGGAGTTTTGCAGCGGGGCTGTGTGTCCGCGTATCGCTAGGTCGAAGCCTTCGCCAACGATGTCCACGTACCGGTCGGTCGCGATCTCGATCACGCGCACCTTCGGATACTGGTTGAGAAAGACAGGAAGAATCTCGCGCAGCGCGAACTGCGCGATCTCCACCGCCGTGGTCAGGCGGATCACGCCGCTGGGTTCGGTCAGGCGCTGGCGTACGGCCTCTTCGGCGACCTCGGAGCTGTGCAGCATCGCCACGGCGTACTCGTAGAACTCCTTGCCGATGTCGGTCATGCCGAACTGGCGCGAGGTCCTGTTGAGAAGCCGCACGCCCAGGTAGCTTTCGAGTTCCTGGACGCGATGGCTCAATGTCGACTTCGGAAGGCGCAGCGCCGTGCCGGCGGCCGTGAAGCCGCCACGGTCGACGACCTGCACGAAGTAGAAGACATCCTTCAGATCCAACATCGGCGGCCTGCAAAGAGCGCTGGAAAGCGGGCGGTGGTACGCCGCGCGAGGCGGCCGTACGACCCAAGCATAGCGCCAGGGGCAATCCGCGCAACGGGTGCCATCACCACTACTGCAGCCCGCTTCCCGGTTCCGTCAGGCCGCTTCGGCAACGGCTTTCGGCAGGCGCAGCGCCCGTGCGGTGAGCGCCACGCGACGCCCCTGGTAGGCGGCCACCGCGAGGTCTTCGGCCGCGGGCATCACTGAGTCCTTGTGGGAGACGTGCGTCGCGCCGTAGGGCGTGCCCGCGGCGAACATCGCCGGGTCGGCGTATCCGAGCGGGACGATGATGAGTCCGAGGTGCGCCATGGGGCCGTACAGAGAGAGCAGCGTCGCCTCGTTGCCACCGTGCCTGGAGGAGGTCGAGCCGAACACCGAGCCGACCTTTCCGTTGAGCTTGCCCTGGAACCAGAGGCCGCCCAGAGAATCGATGTAGGCCTTGAGCTCCGATGCAATGGAGCCAAAGCGCGTCGGCGTGCCGAATACGATAGCGTCTGCCCAGTCGGCGTCGGCTTCGGTCGGCGCCTCGTACTTCGCGTTCATCGCGCCGGCGCGCTCGGACCACTCGGGCACATCGCGCATGATTTCCGGAGCGACGAACTCCCGGGCGCGGCGCAGTCGCACTTCGGCCCCTTCGGCCGCCGCGCCCTGCGCGATGGCGTTGGCGAGGCGTTCGGTGGAACTGTTGCGCGAATAGAAGGCAATGAGGACTTTGGGTTTGGACATGGCTTGGCGAGTGGGCGAGTGACAAGAAGAAAAAGGCAAGCGCTTCCCCGGAGCTGCTGCTCCGGGTGGCGTCGGAGAAGGGCGGTGCGCGTTCAGACCGTGATGGGTTCCAGGCGGCCCAGCAGTTCGTCCCTGCGGGCGCGCAGCCATGGAGGAAGCTGGAATTCCGAACCGAAGTGGCCGGGCTCCTCGTCGATCGCGAAGCCGATGTCGGTGGTGGCGGCCTCGAACATCACGCCGCCGGGCATCTTGAAATACATCGAGCGGAAGTAGTTGCGGTTGACCGACTCGGACGTGTCGATGTGACCCATCGACATCAGCTTTTCCTTGATCTGCATCTGCTGCTCCACGTTGTCCACCGCGAAGGCGACGTGGTGGATGGTGCCCTCGCCGTAGATCGACGAGCCCTGCAGCCGGTCCGGCTCGTGCAGGAACTCAACGACTGTGCCAGGCGCGCCGTCGGCGGTCTCGAAGCGGTGGTGCGGGCCCGACTCGCCCGCATAGCGAAACGCCAGGGCGTCCTGCATGAAGATGATCGATTCGGCCACCTCGCGCAGCGACAGCGTGATGCTGTGCACGCCGCGGATCGCGTACTGGGCGGGAATGTCCTCGGCCGTGCACGGAGCGCGCGTGTCGCGGTCGGACGCCACCAGGTCGAACTCGATGCCACACGGGTGCTGGAAGCGCTGTCGCTGCTCGCCGAAGCGCTCGACCACGTCGGCATCGAAGGTCACGCCGTGGGCGCGAAAGCGATCGCGCCAGAAGTGAAGCGAGCCTGCCGGCACCGAGTAGTTGATCACCTTGATCTGACCCGAGCCGCGACGGCCTTTCACGCCCTTCTGCCGGAAGGGGAACGAGGTCACCAGCGTGCCAGCATCGCCCTGGGCGTTGCCGTAATAGAGGTGGTAGACGGGGTCTTCGCCGTCCAGCAGAACCGTTTTCTTGACCAGGCTCTGGCCGAGCAGCTTGACGTAGAAGTCCACGTCTTCCTGAGCGCCGCTGACGCAGGCCGTCAGGTGGTGGAAGCCTTTGATGATCGACATGAGATGAATCCTCTCTTGTTGGATGCGGATGAATGCGACTGCCGCGGTGGCGGCAGGGTGGCTCGTCACTGCTCGATGAATGACGCGAAACTCTCGACCTCGTGCTTCTGCAGGGTCATGCGGTTCTCGGGAAGGTCGTTGTCGGCCCAGCCCATCGACATGCCGGCGATCACCATTTCGTCGGCGGGGATGCCGAGCTCGGCGCGCAGCACGTGGTGCTGCAGCGACCAGATCTGCTGCGGGCAGGTGTCGAGGCCTCGGCCCTTGGCGGCCAGCATGACGTTCTGCAGGAAGCAGCCGT
Source organism: Variovorax sp. YR634 (assembly GCF_900106655.1). NCBI lineage: Bacteria > Pseudomonadati > Pseudomonadota > Betaproteobacteria > Burkholderiales > Comamonadaceae > Variovorax > Variovorax sp. YR634. The sequence goes on along the minus strand of NZ_FNOL01000027.1, from coordinate 34,680 downwards.
AGCACAGGAAGCTGGCCCACTCCAGGCGCCGGTCCATGGTGAAGATGATGCCCACCGGAGCGTCGAAGAAGAGAAACTGGCGCTCCACGTCGCGCATCCGTCCGACCTTGTCACTGCGGTGCACGCCTTGCGCATCGCCGAGCTGGCCGCGGAAGGTGTTGAATCGTGTGGAGTAAGGCTCGTGCAACGGCTGGGGAAAGAACGGGTACTCCGGCGCCAGCTTGTCGTGGTTGGCGCGGAACTCCGCCACCGCGGCCTTGGTGACGCGCTCGCGGGCCTCGCCGGTAACGACGTAGCACCGCCAGGGCTGCGTGTTGCTCGAGCTCGGCGCGTACTTGGCCACCGAGAGAATGTCCTTCACCACATCGAGCGGAACGGCGCGGTCCACGAAGCCGCGCTTGCTGCGTCGCTCCCGGATCAGGTCGTCGATGAACGGCGTCGTGTGCATGGGCGTGGGCTCCATCAAGAGGTTGGCTGACATGGCTCGTCTTTCTTGCTTTCGCTGGTGGATGGTTGGAAATCGTAGGTACGCCCCGGCTGCCCGGGAAGACCCCATTGCTTGCACATTGGGTCCCGGAATCGCGAACGATCGGGAGCCCGCGAACGCATTCAGCGGCGTTGTCCGGCCATGTGCGGACACACGGGCGGCGGGTCGCCGATGAAGGTGCGCGACGACCAGAGCTCGGGAAACGGAATCTCCTCGAGCGTGGGCACGAGCCACGCGACGCCTTCGGTGCCGAAGTAGGCCGGCCGCGCACCGAAGGTGCGGCGCGTGGCCATCAGGTGCCTGAACTTCCAGTTACAGAAGCCCTGCGCGATGTCGGCCAGCACTTCGCCGAGTTGCTGAAGCTCGGAGTGCTTGTCCGGCGCCGCGTAGATGTCGCGCCACACCTGCTCGACTTCCTTGCTCGGGGCATAGGGTTCGCTCACATCGCGTTCGAGCAACGCGCGGGGCACGTTCATTCCGCGCCGCTGCAAGTAGGCGAGCACGTCGTCGTAGAGGCTGGGCTCGGACAGCGTCTGGCGCAGCTGCGCCAAGCGCTGCGGCTGCGGCTCGAAGTGCTGCAGGTGCACGGCCTGCTTGATGCCGAACAGATAGACCATCTGCCGGTAAGTCCAGCCTTGCAGGGCGGTGTCCTGGCCATAGGTGCCGACGGCGCGTGAAAGTATGGCCAGCAGGTCGTTGGGCGTCATCCAGTCGATCGAGCGCCAGATCGCGTCCAGTGGTGCATGGTGGGCCGAGATGCGTTGCAGTGTCCTGTAGGCCTGCGGCAGATCGTCAGCACGCAGGAAGCGCTGCGCCGATTGCATCTCCTTGATGATGAGCATCCAGTAGAGTTCCGACACCTGTACATGGGTGATCCATGCATGCTCGCCGGGATGGTCGCTGACAGTGCGCTGCAGCGAATGCAGCGTGTCGGTCTGTATCCATGCGCTGTAGGGTGTCTGCCCCGCGGGCGTGGTGCCCGGCGTGGGTCGGTCCGTGGATTGCGTGGTGTTGCTCATCTTGTGCTCCTGTTTCCGTGGGGATCTGTCAGCGCATCGGGGATGCGGGGGCTTGGGTGCGAAGCCGCTGTTCCATCTGCCGCGCCACCCGCAGCAGCGCGCCGTCATGGCCCGGCCTGGCGACGATCTGCAGCGCGGAAGGCAGCTGGCCGTCGCGCGGTGCGAGGGGTATCGAGATCGCCGGAAACCCCGCGACGTTGAAAGGCGCGGTGTAGGCCATCAGCGCCTCGCGCACGGTGCCGGTCCACGCGCCGATGCGAATCGTGCTTTCATGCAGGGCCGGCGCAGTGCAGGGGCATGTCGGGAGCACGATGAAGTCGACGCGAGCCATGACTCGGTGCAGCCTGGCCGTGAAGTCTCTCCGGGTCTGATGGGCGATGGCATATTCGCCGAGCGTCATCGCCTTGGCGCGGTCGAGGCGCTCCGCGGTTTCGTGGCTGTAGTGCGCGGCAATCCGGTCCGCGTCGCTGTGCCTGAAGTGTCCGGCACCGCCTTCGGTCAGCACGATGTGCGCGAAGGCTTCGTAGGTGCCGTCAAACAGCCCTTCGGCTTCGACGTTCACGCAGGCGAAGAACTCGCCGAGTGTCGCGACGGCCGCATCGAAGGCCGATGCCACCTCCGCGCTCGCCGGCACGGGCGGCACCTCCCGGAGCACGCCCAGGCGGGCTCGGGCAAAGCCCCGGTCTGCGAGCGCATCGATGGAAAAGGCGCCGGCCAGGATGGCGATGTCGTCGACCGTCTCGCCCAGAAGTCCCGGGTGGTCCAGCGAGGGGGCCAGCGGAAATATCCCTTGCGTCGGGAGCAGGCCGTACGTGGGCTTGAAGCCTGCGACGCCGCAAAGCGCCGCCGGAATCCGCACCGATCCACCGGTGTCGGTGCCCAGTCCCGCCGCTACGGCACCATAGGCGATGGCCGCGGCCGCGCCACCACTGGATCCGCCGGGAATGCGCGTCGGGTCCAGCGGATTCAGCGTATCGCCGAAAACCGTGCTGGATGTAGTGACGCCCCACGCGAACTCGTGCGTGGTGGTCTTGCCGAGAACGATCGCGCCGCGCTCGCGAAGCGAAGTCACCAGGTCCGCATCGGCGGTGGGGACGTGGCCACGCCAGGCCGCCGAGCCGTAGCTGGTTTCGAGGCCCTGTGTGTCGATCAGGTCCTTGACGCCGACGATCAGTCCTTCGAGAGGGCGCGTGCGTCCTTCCGCGTAGCGCCGCTCGCTCTCCCGCGCGGCCCGCAGAGCCCCCTCCTCGTCGATGGCGGCGAATGCACGAAGGATGCGCTTAGAAGACTCCGCCGCGTCGAGCGCCTGCTCGACCAGGCCCGACACCGTGATGTGCCGCTCGGCCAGCGCCTGCAACGCGCGGCGAAGGCCAGGGGCGCGGGGGATGGCGCCTACAGGACGGTGATCGCTCTTGTTTGTCATGGCAGTCAGGGGCACAGGCGGAATGAGTGGTCCAACGGTTTGCAAGGCACGTGCGTGTCAATCTCCGTCATGAAAGACGTGACGATCGATGGGGCGGGAAATACAGCGGACGCGGCGGGGCGAGGCGTGCGCCGCCGTGAAGCTCAGGCCGTGGCTTCAGCCAGGCAGCTGGCCACCGAATCCATGAAGCGCGAGTGCGGCATCGAGGCGATCGAGGCCCCGATCGCTTCCTCGCACAGCGAGCGCCGCTTGCAAAGCACTTCGAAGTAGCGAGCGACGCCGGGCAGGGCGTCCCACAGCGAGGAGAGTCCCAGGTAGTTGATGCGTACGAGGTTGACGCCCCACAGTACGTCCGCGAGCGAGAAGGGGTGGCCGTTGATGCAGCCGAAAGAGCCCTTGCCCAGGTCGAGCTCGAGGTTCTCCAGCAACTGGCTGACGCGATGGCGCGCGGCACGCTGGAACTCCGGATCGTGGCACACCTGCTTGCCGCCGATTTCCTTCGCGATCTTGGCGCGATAGGCGGCCACCAACTCGGGATCGCCGGCGTTGTCGGCGATCAGCCGCTCGAGCGCGATGACCTTGTAGTGATAGACCGTCCGCATCGAGGTCTTGAGCGCTTCGGGCCGGAGGTCGGCGTCGGGATGGAAGCCGTAGAGCAGCGCCCCGTTGGGGATCCGGTCGACGATGCCGACCTGACGCATCACCTCCTCGCGCGAAGCGGGCTCATCGGGAATCAGTTGCACCGGCTGGCGGTCCACAGCATCGAGGTAGCAGCAGATGCGCTGCGAATCGGCGACCACCCGGCCCTCTTGATGGTCGACCAGCAGCGGCACGACGCAGGGATCGAAGCCTTCCGACTCCACGGAGGTGCGCCCGCTATACCCGGAGACGAAACTTCGGCCCAACTCCCTTGCTGCGATCAGCCGCAGTCGGATGTAGGCGGGGCTGTAGTGCTCGGCCGGCACCAGTCCGGTGGGCTCCATCGAACCCAGGATGCGCATGTCGTTGGAACGGTAGGAAAGCGCCTTCTCGTTGAGTACCGTGCGGACCTTCTGCGAGCACAGGGAGCTTGCCGCATGGAACAGTTCGAACCGTGGATCCGGGCTGTCGCCCACGACAGTGATTCGGTTCGGGTCGAGCACGGCAGCGCGTGCGGCGGCGGCCATTTCCATCAGCGGTTCGGTGTTCGTCATCACGTTCCTCTTGGCGGCCTGTGAGGCAGGCGCAGCAACTATCGATCGGCGGGGTTGCGTTCAACAACGCGTTGAACGCAATCAAATCGTAGGCAGCTTGGTCAGAGGTGAGAAGGCGGCAAAGCTTGCACGCTCGGTCCCTGAAATCCGAACGATGGCGGCGCTCAGGCGCTGGACGAGGTGCTCTCCCCGTGAAGCAGAGGTACCCATCCAGGTTGGGCCTGCACGCGTGCCACCCATGCCTCGATGCCGGAGAATCGCGCCATCGCGTAGCCTCCTTGCTCGGCGAGCGACACATAGGCCGAAGCCGCGAGGTCGGCGATGGTGTAGCTGTCACCAGCAAGCCAGGTGTGATCGAGAAGCCATTCGTCCAGCTTCTCCAGTGCGGGGTATCCATCGGCGTGATAGCGCACGATGTCCTGCATCCGGTCGTTCGCGAGTCCGTGCAAGTGGAGCACGCGTGCTGTAGCAATACTTTTCTGAAGATCGGCCTGCTCGAAGAAGAGCCAGCTCATCACTTCCGTTCGGAGGTGTGGATCATCTGGCAGATAGGGCGTGCCGTTGGCGAGATGCACCAGGATGGCGCCTGATTCCACGATGGGGCGGCCATCCTCCAGCAAGAGCACGGGCACTCGAGCAAAACGGCTGATCCGTCGAAACGAAGGATCGCGCGTTTCGCCTTTGCGGATGTCGAGCGTGACACGCTCGTAGGGCAGTCCAAGCTGGCTCAGGAGGATGCGGACCTTCCATGAGTTGCCGGACAGGCGACTGTCATAGAGACGCAGCATGGTGGACTCCAACGGATGGGCGCACGATGAATTGCACTCGATTCTCCCTCCAATGTGCAGCCCCTGCAAAAAGGGGGAGGCGGTTGCCATACCAACGGCTGAAGTGCGAGCGGTAGCGAGTCCTTAATGTGTTTCCAGACGACGCACTGCATGTGTCCGTCTGCCAAGCAAAGGGCTTGCCACTCATCAAGGCGCCCCGTTTTTCATTGCCCGTCCCAAAAGGAATATCCAATATGAACCAACCCCGACTACCCTGGACCGAGATCTCTGCCAAGTCCTATCAAGCGATGGCGGGCGTCAACGTCTCGATCGCGAAGTCCTCGCTCGGTCATTCGCTCATGGAACTCGTGCAGACGCGCGTCTCCCAGATCAACGGCTGCGCCTTCTGCCTCGACATGCACGCGCGCGACCTGCGCAAGCACGGCGAAACCTGGCAGCGCCTGAACAGCCTGTCGACCTGGCGCGAGACCAGCTTCTACAACGAGCGCGAGCGCGCGGCACTGGCCTGGGCCGAGGAACTGACGCGCCTTGCCGACCAGCACGGTGACCAGGACACGGCCTTCGAAGCGCTCAAGAAGCAGTTCAGCGACCAGGAGATCGTCGAGTTGAGCTGGACGATCGCCGCGATCAATGCGTGGAACCGCATGGCCGTCGGCATGCGCACGCCTCCGTCGACACAGCCGCTCGAATAAGCGAAAAAGCCGCCGGCGTGTCGTGCACACGCCAGCGGCTTTTTTATTCAGGAAAAGAAGTGGGAGAGGACCAGGGCCATCGCAGCCACGTACCGCCGTGCGCGGTGAATCTCAGCCGCTCTTCAGGTGTTGGGCCAGGAACGCCTGGGTCCTGCCGTTCGCGAGGCCTGCAGCCCGCGCGTCATAGGCGGTGCCGCAGTGTCGCGCGAAGGCGTGACGGCATCCCGGATAGCTGTGGAGCTGCACCTGCGGACTCTTTCCCAGGGCTGCGACGATCTGCCTGCGTGCGTCGGGCGGGATGTACTCGTCTTCTTCCGCGAGATGCACCATCAGCGGGCTGCCGATGCCGCCTGCCTCCTCGAGGTGCTTGTCGGCGTTGCCGGGATAGTAGGCCACCGCGACATCGGCGGCTGCGCGAGCAGTGGTCAGGTAGCTCATGAGGCCGCCGAGGCAGTAGCCGACGAGACCGACCCGGTGGTTCGACTCAGGCAGCGCGCGGGCGGTTGCGATGGCGGCGGCAATGTCGCGCACGCCGGCATCGAGGTCAAAGGCGTTGTAGAGCGCCATGGCTTTCGCCAGCTCGGCTTCCGTGCGGTCGGTCATGTCGATGCCCGGCTCGATGCGCCAGAACAGGTCGGGACAGATCGCCAGGTAGCCCTGCGCGGCGAGTTCGTCGCACGACTGCCGCATGTCGGCGTTGACGCCGAAGACTTCATGGATCACGACGATGGCCGGCGCGGTTGCGCCTGTGCCCGCGCTTGCGGGACGGGCGACATACGCCGAGAAGGAGCCCTCGCCGGTAACGATGCGGAGTGTTTCTTGCATGATCGGTTCAGGCGCTGAGCCAGAAGGCGAGGTTGCTGGCGTACTGCTTGGTCGAGCGCAATGCCTCGGGGAACAGCGCCATGCCGTCGCCGGGCGACTCGGCCACGAAGGTCGGGCAGCCGCAGGCGGGATCCCAGTTGTAGTCGGCGAAATGATGGAAGGTCGACTGCGCGATGGCGCGACCGCCATGTTCCGAGCGCTCGAACGCCACGGCGATGTTGAAGCGTCGGCCCGAGACGAGGCTCTGTCCTTCGACGACCACCCGACCCGTCGAATCATCCGCCGGCACTCCGACCACCCCTTCGTGCGGGTGCGAGGGAAGGTATTGGATGACGCCGGTCGAGGACTGCCGGTCGCGCATGACGGGGTGAATGCTGCCGACCGAGCGAACACGCTGGAAATCGCCGTTGGCGCCCGAGTGGTAGTTGGGCCAGGAGATGTTCGTGGCGTAGGTGTCGTCGACGCAGTGCCGGCTCTCGTCGGGTTCTCGATTGTGGCTGTGGAAGTAGTGGGCGGCCCCGATGCCGCCCAGATTGCAGATGGAGCTTCCCACGTCCATGTGGTCCCGGGTCACCATGAGCGCGCCACCAAGGCGGCGAAACCGGCTGATTCCCATGCAGTCTGCGTCGGTCAACCCGTCGCCCCCATCTACCGCAAAAAGCCAGAGTTGGTCCACGTCCGATTCGTCCAGGGTCGACAGCACCGGGTCCGGCGTGCCGCGTTGGGTGCGGTTGCGGGCGGTCACCCGGAAGGCAAGGCCGCCGTCTTTGTCTCTCAGTGCGGCGAGGAATGAAGCCAGCCGGCTGAAGCGCGAGATGTCCCAGTCATCGGGCTGTTCTTCGATCGTGGTCTGCAGTAGGAGGTTCAGCATGGCGAAGGGGTTGGATGACAGTGTTCAGCTGCGCAGGAAGGCAAGAAGGTCCGCGTTGACCTTGTCCTGCATCGTCGCGGTGAGTCCGTGCGGTGCGCCGGGATAGTAGATTTCCCTGGCGCCCTTGATGAGCTTTGCGGACTTCCTGGCGGAGTCGTGCACCGGAACGATCTGGTCGTCCTCGCCGTGCATGATCAGGGTGGGGATGTCGAACTTCTTCAGATCCTCGGTGAAGTCGGTTTCCGAGAAGGCTTTCACGCACTCGTAGGCGTTCTTCTGGCCGCTTTGCATGCTCCAGAGCCAGAACTGGTCGAGCACACCCTGCGACACTTTGGCGCCGCTGCGGTTGGCGCCGTAGAAGGCCACAGCCAGGTCCTTGTAGTACTGGGAACGGTCTCCCGCCACGCCCGCTCGGATGCCGTCGAATACCTCGATCGACAGACCCTCCGGATTCGACGCCGACTTCACCATGACCGGCGGTACCGCGCCGATGAGCACCGCTTTGGCCACGCGCTTCGAACCGTGGCGGCCGATGTAGCGGGCCACCTCGCCGCCGCCGGTGGAGTGGCCGACCATCGAGACGTTCTTCAGGTCGAGCGCGTTGAACACTTCGGCCAGGTCGTCGGCATAGCCGTTCATGTCATTGCCCGACGACGATTGCGTCGAGCGGCCGTGGCCGCGGCGGTCGTGCGCGATGACGCGAAAGCCGTTGCGCGCCAGGAAGTGCATCTGCCCGTCCCACGCGTCGGCATTGAGGGGCCAGCCATGCGAGAACGTGACCACCGGGCCGCTGCCCCAGTCCTTGTAGTAGATGCGCGTGCCGTCCTTCATCGTGACGGTGTCGCTGCTCATCCTCGGGCTGCGGTTGCCGGAACTGGGGCCGCCCGAGGCGGCGCCGTGCACGCCTATCGCGAGCGTGCCGGTGGCAACGGCCGCACTGGATGCGATCAGGTTTCTGCGCGAGGGGTTCTGAGGTGTGGTCATGATTTCCTTTGAGACGGGGTGGAGATTCGGATTACGAACACGGCGCACCTGTGTCGCGCGAGTGCCGTGAGACGGAAGTCATCGTAGGTTCGGCATTCACGCGGCGGTAGATTCGCGAAGGGATGCACGCTGTTGCTGGGCGCGCACCAATATGCGTTCGGAGACGGCGGTGCACGCTCAGGCCGGTGCGTCGAGGTCCGTGAGGCATTGGAGGTCCGCCGCGCGGATGCGTGTCGTCATGAAGTCGATGAAGACGCGCATGCGTGAGGGAAGATGCTGCCGGCTCAGGTAGCAGATGTAGTGTCCGTGATCGTCGGGGACATGCTGCGTCAGGCAGGTCACCAGCGAGCCCTTGCGCAGCGGCTCGCAGATCAGGTATCCCGCCATCTGCGCAATGCCGTGTCCATCGAGCACGGCCTGGAGCACCAGGTCTGCATCGTTGTAGGTGAGCTTCGACGTCGGCGCGAACCTGCGGAGCACTCCGTCTGCCTTGAACTCCCACTCGGAAACGCGACCCGAGGCGGTGCGAAAGTTGATGCACTGGTGGCCCATCAGCTCGTCCAGTGAGGTCGGCAGGCCATGCGCATCCCGGTAGCCCGGCGAGGCGCAGACCAGCAGTTGCATGGGGATGATCTGCTTGGCGATGATCTGTGCGTCTTCCATGCGGCCGTTGCGGAATGCGATGTCCACGCGGTCCGATGTGAAGTCGGTCGGCTTGTCGTTGAGCAGCAAGTCGATCGATACCTCCGGGTACGCGGCAAGGAAATCGCCAAGCAAAGGGGCGACCACGCGCCGGCCGAAGCCGACGGACGAGCTGATGCGCAAGTGCCCGCGGGGCGGGCCCTCGCGCAGGTCGCGCATCTCTTCGACGGCCTGCACGATCCGGTCGACTCCAGTGTGGCAGTTGGCATAGAAGAGATCGCCTTCCCGCGTCAGCGAGGTGCTTCGCGTGGTCCGGGTAAAGAGCCTGACATTGAGCTGATCCTCCAGCTTCTGAACGCTGCGGCTCACCGCGGAACGCCCGATGCCCAGCCGGTCCGCTGCGCGGGCAAAACTGCCTTCAGTCACGACGGCGATGAAGGCCACGACACCCGCATAGCTGGTCGCGAAGCTCGAAGCCAGCGGGTCCGCACGCGGCGTGAGGGGGATGGAAGTGGGGCAGGGCAGGGAAGAATTCGTCATTTGCAGCATCTCGGTGGCATGAAGGCCGTGGGGACGGCCTTCTCACAACGAGCACTCTGCGCGCGACAGCAAACAAGGACTAGTTAATGCCTGTCAATGTTTGTTATGACCGGTCCGTGCATCACCTCCCGAGCCGCTCGGCAGGGCGGGCGAGCCTCTAGAACTTCAGCAATGAGGCCAGCGCGGCCAGCTTTTCCGGGTTTCTCTGGGCCTGGATCCGGGTGATTCCCGCGCCGTCGGTCTCCACCGACTGCACGGACTCGAGCACGCCGTCGATGAAGCGCAGGAACCCCCATTCGCCGTTGATCGGTGCGATCCGCATGCGCACCTTGTCGCCGTACCGCCTGCTGGTCGCGAAATAGAGCTGCGCGATGCGGTCGCGGCCCTTGAGCGGAGCGTCGAAGCTCGGCACTTTGCCGCCCCCGTCGCCGATGAACTCTGCGTCGTCCGACAGCAGGGAGCGCAACGCGGCGAAGTCCCCGCGCTGCGCCGCCTCGGAAAATTCCTTCAGCAGGCGGATGTGCTCCTCCGGCGCGACCCGGAAACGCTTGCGCTTCTCGAGGATCTGGAGCTTCGCCCGGTGCACGAGCTGGCGGCTGGCGGCTTCGGTCTTGCCCAGGATGTGGGCAATGTCGCCGTAGCTGGCGCCGAAGACCTCGCGCATCAGGAATGCCGCGCGACTCTCCGGCGAGAGCCGCTCCAGCACGGTGAGAAAGGCGATCGAGATGTTCTCCGCCTTCTCCAGCATCTGCTCCGGCGAGGGCGAGTTGTCGGACATCACCGGTTCGGGCAGCCACATGCCAATGTAGTGCTCGCGCTCCACCTTCGCGCTGCGCAGCCGGTCGATCGCCAGATGGGTGACGGTCGACACCAGCCACGCTTCCTCGTTGTCGATGGCACCGTTCGCCTGACGCCTGCGCAGCCAGGCGTCCTGCACAACGTCTTCGGCTTCCTCGGTCGAACCGAGCATCCGGTAGGCGATGCCATGCAGCCGTGGCCGCAGGCTGTCGAAGACGTTGCTGATCTCGTTGGTGCCTTCTGTGTTGTTCATGACCTTGTGTCTGGTTGGTTCTTGCGGGGAAGCCCCGTGCCACAGAAGACGTGCCGAGCCCTGCGCCTGTGACGGCCCGCTTGTCACTTCGTAGGGACTCCACAGATGCTGCAAGCGTAGGAGCCCAGTGCCGATGCGGCCAGCCTGTGTTGGCGAGAGCTTCTTCTGCTACTTTTGGGGGGTGCGGTTCAAGGCGGAGCCCGACCCGGAGCGAGCGGCGCTCAAGTAGAGCGCCTTCGCCTCGCTGTCCATGCCAAGGCGCTCGCTGCGTGGCTCGGCGCGCAAAGTGCGGCGAGCGGTCAGCGCGAGGCGCAGCCCGGCGACCGTCTTCGCATCGGCACCCGGCAGCCGCTCGACGCGGTCGATGGTGGTGAGCACACGGTCTCGATACTCCTCGGCCTGCGAAGCCTGAAACCACAGCGGGGCGGACGCGACGGCGAGCGCCACGCCGACCTCCGTATCGGTCGCCGCGTCAGCCTCGGTGCCGCCAGGCTGCTCAAGCCAGGCGTCGAGGGCGGTCCGCACGTCGTCCAGGTGATGGGCGTATCGCTCGATCCACGCATCGATGTCGAGCCTGGACAGCTGCGCCGTGGCTTCGTCCATGAGGCTGCGCATGAGCTCGGCGTGCCGTCGCCCCAGTGCGGGCGATTCGCCGGTCCGTGATAGCAGATTGGCCGCGTAGCTCCTCGTCGTGCCGAGCAGGCGATAGGGCGCAATCGCATCGCTGTTGTCGAAGGAGACCAGCGACTTGTTGGCCAGCGAGATCAAGGCATCGAAGGCGGATTCGGTGTCCATGTCGCTCTCGGCGAGGCTCAGCGCGGAATTCAGGTCGAACCGGCCTCGAAAGACCGACAGGATGCGAAAGAGCCTGAGCTCCTGCGGGTTCAGCAGCGCGATGCTCCAGTCGAGGGCCGCGGCAAGCGTTCGATGCCGTGCGAGCACCGTCGCGTTGCCGGCGGAGTAGAGCCGCATGTGGTCGTTCAGCCGCGACGCGAGGTCGTTGATCGATTGCACGCCCAGCCTTGCCGCCACCAGTTCGATGGCCAGCGGGATGCCATCGACCTGCCGTGCAATCCGCGCAAGAAGCGCGCCGTCCGAATCGCCGAACTGGCGCGCGCCGGCGGCCTGCGCCCGCTCCACCAGCAGTTCGACCGCCGCAGAGCGCATTGCCTGGGCCAACGTCAACCGGTCCGTCTCGGGCACGACGAGCGGCGCCAGTCGCAGCACGCGTTCGCCTTCCATGCGGAAAGCCTCCCGGCTCGTAGCGAGGATGCGCAGCTTAGGCAGCGCAGCGAGCAGTCCGGCGATCAGGGGCGCGAGTGCGTCCACCACGTGCTCGCAGTTGTCGATCAGCAGCAGCACATCGCGCCCTTCGAGCTGCCGGTGAATTGCACGCATTGTGTCGGGTGCGTCGGACGGCACACCCAGCGCCCGCGCCAAGGCTCCCGCCACGTGGTCCTCACCGATCAGGGGCGAAAGGTCGACGAAGGCGATCTGCATGCCCGTTCGGGCCTGATGGCATTCCGCAGCGCGGATGGCGAGACGCGTCTTGCCGATGCCGCCAGGGCCCGCGAGGGTGACGATGCGGCTGGTGTCCATGGCCGTCAGCAGGCGCTTCAGTTCGGCTTCCCGGCCGATCAGTCGGGTCAGCCGCGTCGGCAGCTTCGTGAACGCGGGGGCGGCGGACTGGGATGCAAAGGACGCCGCGATCGCCATCGAGAGCGTTCCGGGGCGGGTGGTGTCGGTGCATTCGCGCAGGACCTTGCCGTTGAGCCGATAGCCCTGCAGCGGAATGTTCGAGATCCATTCGACGCAGTCGTCGCCGGCGCCCGGTCGGCCCAGGGCCTTGCGAAGCATGGACATCTGCACGCGAACACTGGCATCCTCGACAACCACGCCAGCCCAGACGGTAGCGAGCAGCTCATCCTTGCCGAGCACCTTGCCGGCGTGCTTGACCAGCTGGAGCAGCAGTTCGAAGGAGCGGAAGCCCAGCCGAACGGCCTCGCCGGCACGTTCGAGCCGGCGCTGTGTTTCGTACACGACGAACGGACCGAAGCGCCATAGGACTTCGGCGGTCGCCTGTGGCGGGCAGGCAGGCAGTGATGACATGCGGATCTCCGTCAGCAAGGGTGGCGGGCAAGGCCGCATGCGATGGCTCGGCGTGCGTTCATGGTCAATTCGGTAGGGGTCTTGTTCTGCAAATCGGATCCATCGAGGGGTCCGCTGCCATTTCCCCTTGTCCAGGCCAGGTCGCTGGAGGGCTGCATGTCGGCCGGACACGCGTTCGCGCCTCCATACCAAAGACGTTCGAGCCGGGTGTTTTGTGACAGGTTTTTTTCCCGGCCCTTGCGTGGCTGCTTCGCCGGAGCGATCCGGCTAGTCATCGTAGGTCTGGCCGGGCCATGTTCGATCGGCCCTGTGTCGGACGATGCATCCAGAAACGGCTAACGATGCCGACCCCGTGTTCGTGGTGGGTCGGCATTGGTGTCTGCCCGACAACATCGTGGGCCGCGGCACATGCCTTCCAGCGGCGGCGTTGGGCTCCTACGATCGCGCCGCTCGCAACGCCTTCAGTCGACTTCCGAACGGATGACCCATGACTCCTTCTTCCATGCCCAGCGTGCACCCGCTTGCCGCTGCCTGCTTCCTCGCACGTCCGCAGCGAACATGAGTGCCCTGACCAAACCCGATCACCAAGGCGCCTCGGCAGCGATCCTCGATCCTCGCGCGGCCCTGCACTTGCGCTGCGCGACCCGGGACCGGGCCCTGGCCGTGGTGTCGCACGAACTCAAGCAGCCCCTGAACATCATTCAGATGAACGCAGGGCTCCTGCAACGATTGCCCGCGTCGACCGTGTCGGGGCACATCCGCGGTATCGCCGAATCGATCCAGCGCGCCATCGAGAGCCAAACCCGGATCATCAATGACTTGCTCGATTTCTCACGGGTGCGTACCGGCAAGCTCGCACTGCACTGCGCGAAGGTGGACCTCGGCGAGTTGGTGCCGCGCCTAGTTGCTGCGCTGGACGCCAGCTGGCGCGGTGGCCGTATCCGCACGGAGGTGCAGGCCAGCGATCCGATCCATTGCCATGCCGACGCGGTACGGCTTGAGCAGATCGTCGGCAACCTGCTGGACAACGCCATGAAGTTCTCGCCCGAAGGGGCCGAGATCGTCGTACGTCTCCGCGCAGAGGACGGCTTCGCCCGCATCTGCGTCGAGGACCGCGGCTGCGGCATCGCGCCCGAATTCCTGCCGCACGTCTTCGGCCTGTTCAGCCAAGGTGGTTCCGCCGCCGATGGTTCTCATGGCGGTTTCGGCATCGGCCTCGCACTGGTTCACGGCTTGACAGTCGCGCATGGCGGCTTCGTCAAGGCGACGTCGGCGGGCCTCGGCCATGGCGCCGAATTCAACGTGTGGATTCCCCTTCATCGCCGCTCCCGTTCCTGAACGACCCGAATTTCCGACCCGCGCCCCGGCGCTTGATTGATTGCATTTCATGAAAATATCCCTCGACCCTTCTCTCGATGCACGTCGTCAGGACGTGCCTTCGTCCACCGTCCTTTCGAGCTGGTATGACGCCAACGCTGCCATCCAGCGCCTCTGGGCCATCCAGCCCACAGGGGGCGAAGGCTCGCCGGCGATGCGTGTCGTCGTGATGATTGCGCCATCACCCGACGGGGACGATGCGAATCTGACCTGGATGGCACGCGGTCCGGGTTGGGAGCAAGAGCTTCGGCAGCAACTGGCAGGTGCCGTGCAGCTCGAATGGATCGACGGCCCGCTGCCGGACGAATTCGAGATCGACGGCGAAGGCGTAGTGCTGTCCCTGCTGTGCTGGCGCGACGCGACGTTGCTGCAGGACTGAGCCGCACCTCGATTGGTGCGAAGGCGTCAACACCGTAGTCATTGGCAAACGCCTAGTGCCCATCGGCCTGCCTTTCTACGATTCGCCCGGCGCCATTGCCGTATCCCATCCTTCTTTCAAGTCCCTCATCGTGAGCAAGATCCTCGTTCTTTACTACAGCATGTATGGCCATCTCGAGCAGATGGCGAAAGCGGTCGCCGAAGGCGTGCGGTCGGTTCCCGGCAGCGAGGCCACCGTCAAGCGTGTGCCGGAGACGATGTCCGCCGAGGCATTGCGCCAGGCGGGCGCCAAGGTCGAACAGGACGCTGAAATCGCCACGGTGGCGGAGCTTCCGGGCTACGACGCCATCCTGTTCGGTACGCCCACGCGTTTCGGCGGCATGGCGGGCCAGATGCGAACTTTCCTCGATCAGACCGGCAGCCTCTGGGCCACGGGCGCGCTCATCGGAAAGCTCGGCGGCGTGTTCACGTCGACAGCCACGCAACACGGCGGCCATGAGACCACCATCGCCTCGTTCCATACGGCGCTGCTGCACCACGGCATGCTGGTCGTCGGCGTGCCGTACTCGTGCACGGGGCTGACGAACATGGCCGAGATCACCGGAGGCTCGCCTTACGGCGCGGGCACGCTCGCCGGAGCCGACGGCCAGCGCATGCCGTCCGTCAACGAGCTTTCCATCGCGCGCTTCCAAGGCACGCACGTGGCGCGGCTGGCCAATCGCCTTGTAGCCTGACACGCCGTTCGAGAACGAGGTTCGCTGATGACACATGGCATTGCAGCAATCGGTCGCGATGGCTACCGCACGCAGATAGAGGTGGGCAGCCGCCACAGGCTCGTCGCGGACGAGCCATCCTCGCTGGGCGGCGCAGACACCGGCCCCGCGCCCTATGACCTGCTGATCGCGGCCCTGGGTGCATGCACGGCGATCACGCTGCGCATGTATGCCAACCTCAAGAAGTGGCCGCTCGAATCCGTGGAGGTGAAGCTGCATCTGTTGCGCGATGGCGATGCCATGGCTGTGGAGCGGTCGCTGCGCATCGTTGGGTTGGACGAGGCGCAGAAAGCGAGACTGGCCGAGATCGCCGAGCGCACGCCGGTCACGCTGACGCTGAAGTCGGGCGTGCGGATTCGTACGACAGTGGCCTGAAGGAAGACGCAATGCCTACTCGTCCATTCGATTTCCTCAACCGCGAGGGCCAGCGCCTGTCGGGCACGCTGGAGATGCCGGAAGGCATCCAGCGCGGCTGGGCGCTCTTCGCGCACTGCTTCACCTGCGGCAAGAAGAACCTGGCCGCGGTGCGCGTGGCCCGCGCTCTGGCCAGCGCCGGTATCGGCGTGCTGCGCTTCGACTTCACTGGCCTCGGCGACAGCGAAGGCAGTTTTGCGGATTCGAGTTTCAGCCTCAACGTGCAGGACCTGGTGTCGGCCGCCCAAGCGATGAAGGACGCGGGCATGCCGCCCGACCTGCTGATCGGACACAGCCTGGGCGGCGCGGCCATTCTCGCGGCGGCGGGCAGCATCGACAGTACGCGCGCCGTGGCGACGATCGCCGCACCGTTCGATGTCGGGCATGTGCTGCACCTGCTCGACCCCGAGGGACTGGCGCGACTCGATGGAGAGCCGGAAGCGCCCCTGAAGGTCGTTGGGCGACCGATGTCTGTAAGCAAGGCCTTCGTCGATGATCTGCGAGGGCATGACCAGGGCGCGCGCATCGGTGCGCTTCGCCGGGCGTTGCTGGTGCTGCACGCGCCGCGCGACCAGACGGTCGACATCGAGAACGCGACGCACATCTTCCTTGCGGCCCGGCACCCGAAGAGCTACGTATCGCTCGGCGATGCGGACCATCTGCTGTCCAGACGCGAGGATGCCGAATATGCGGCAAGCCTCATAGCTGCCTGGGCCCTGCGCTATCTGCCGGAGCCGGCCATTTCACCAGCCGAGCCGGCGGATGCTGTGGCCGAGGAGACCGGCCTGGGCAAGTTCCAGCTGGCGCTGCGCTCGGGCGGCTCCCGCTGGCTGGCCGACGAGCCCGAGACCGCCGGCGGGCTCGGCTCCGGGCCGACGCCCTATGACCTGCTGTCGTCGGCGCTTGCCGCATGCACCACGATGACGCTGCGCCATTACGCCGATGGCAGAGGATGGCCGGTGACCCGCATCCGCACGGCGGTGAACCATCGTCGCGACAAGGACCGCTCGTCCCCGGATGTCTTCAGTCGGGAGGTTGCCATCGAGGGGGCCTTGGACGACGAACAGCGCGCCCACTTGCTGGAGGTCGCGCAGAAGTGTCCAGTCCATCGGACGCTCGAGCAGGGCTCGGGCTTCGACGCCATCGCTTTCGACCCGCAGTCCTGAGCGGTGATGAAAGTGAAGACACTTGCCATGCGTGGCGAAGCCCACGAGCGCGTCGCAGAAATCGTCAACCGTTGCATCGCGGCGTCGAGGCTTCCCCAGACGCTCGTCGATCTTGCGCATCTCAGGGTGTCGCAGCTCAATTGCAACGACGTGCGGACGGATGCTCACTTCCTGGCACTGCTCGGTGCGGGCTACCCGGTCAGGAAACTCATGCTGGTCTCGGACTGGTTCGATGCCGGGACAGGCCTCACGCCGCGCGAGAAGGCCGCACTCTCCTGGGCCGAGGCCTTGGTCACAGCGGGCGAAGCCGGCGTGGGGCGAGCGCGATGCCTGCAGGTGGCTGCCGTTTTCGAGCACAACGAACTCGTGGCGCTCAGCCTGGCTATCGCACTGGAGAACGCTCGCAGCCGGAGGGCCTGCACGCCGACGCGAGGGCCGTTGCAATGATCGTGCTCGCCGACGAGCCTGGTGATGCAGAAGGCCATCCCGGCGGGCATCCCGGTTTCCTGGCGCCCTACACCGGCGACGATATCCTTCCGCTCTACACCACGACCGTTGCCGTTTCCGGCGGAGAGGCTCGGCATACGCGCGTGTCGGGGAGAGCCGTATCCGATGATGGCAACCTCGACCTGGTTCTGCGGCAGCCAACGGAGTTGGGCGGCGACGGTGGTGGAACCAATTCACAGCAGCTGTTCGCAGCCGGATTCGCGGCATGCTTCCACGGTGCCATGGCGATTGCTGCGGCGTCCATGCGCACGCGTCTTCCGCCGCACATCGATATTGCGGCCACGGTTTCGTTCGGGCGCGATCCGATCGACGGACTCTTCCTCATTACCGCCGAGCTTGAAGTCAGCCTGCCGCAGATGGACGCCCGCGAAGCCGCCGAACTCGTCGCGCAAGCCGAGCGCATCTGCCCCTACATGAAGATGTCGCGCGTAGGCATGCGCTCGACGATCCGCTTTGTCTGAGTCCGCTTCGATAGATTTGTGCCGGGCAATGCAGCGCGCATTGGTGAATCGAGGGCAACACCGTCGTCCGCGCCACATGCCTACCGAGGCGCAGCGTTCAAAACTACGATTTTCTTCATGGGCCGCGAGTCACGCGGCCTGACGATTTGCCTTCCGCCCGTCGCAACGAAGATGACGGGTGTCAGATTGCCGAGGCGGCTGTAATGAGGCGTGCACTTTCCATCCGTTCGTGCACGGGACGAACTCACGTCGGCGCGGAAACTCCCGCGTAAATCCGATCAGCAACACGGCGACGCGACGGGTGGAGGGCGCCTTTCAAGGACCACCGCATGACCACGACCTGTACGCACCTCGACCAGATCCACCCCGTCACCCCTTCCAGCCAGGGATGCGAAGACTGCCTGCGCATCGGCGGTCGCTGGGTGCATCTGCGCATGTGCCTCACATGCGGACACGTCGGCTGTTGCGACTCGTCGGAACACAAACACGCCACCCAGCATTTCCACATGACGGGCCATCCTCTGGTCCAGTCGATCGAACCCGGCGAGGACTGGCGCTGGTGCTACGTGGATGAAGTCCACGTCCGGGGCTGATTCGTAGCCTCGCGCGCACCTGCCGTTCGCGTGTCCGTCGTGTCGAATTGATGCCCCGCATGCAACATGGAAGTACCTCTCGCAAGGCTACCGCCCGAAGAGACCGAAACCTAGCATCCAGATCGTCCCGCGATGTTCGCGGACCGGCGCTCCAGCCGTCCTGGGGTCAGGGCTGGTGCCCTCTGGGAAATCACATGATGCTGCGTATTTCCACTTTGGCTTCGTCTCCTGTACCGTGCGCCGCGCGTCGTGCACGCGCGCCGCGCAACGGGCAGAGGACACGGCTCGACGCGATGCCGTGTGCGTCGCGGCCTGCTGCGCGCACTGCGCCGGAAGGTCCGATGGACTTCGCCTGGCGTTGGGGCTACATGGCCGTTTGCCTGCTGACGATGGCGAGCGCCGCGGCGGTGGCCAGTGGCGAAGCAGCCAGCGCGGAGTTGAAGTTCGCCACGGGAGCGGTAGCAAGTCCCGTGCTGGTGCCGGACATCTGCACCGCGGACTCCAGGCGTGCTGAGTACTACCCCGCCACTCAACAGATTTTCCCAGGGCGACCCGTTCACTCACCGAGCAACTCATCTTCGAAGGAAACACCATGACTCGACTCTTCACCCTCGCTCGCGCTTTCGCGATCGCCTGCATTGCGGCAATCCATTTGACGGCACCAGCCAGCACGGCGAGTGCGGCCGTACCGTCGGAACGGCCCACCATCGTGCTTGTGCACGGCGCCTTCGCCGAGTCCGCGAGCTGGAACGACGTGGCGCGCGATCTGCGGGCGCGCAGCTTCCATGTGATCGCCGCTGCGAATCCGCTGCGGGGCGTGAAACTCGACGCGGACTATGTCGGCGCAGTCGTCGACTCCGTGAAAGGCCCTGTCGTGCTAGTCGGTCATTCCTACGGCGGCTCAGTGATCTCCGCCGCTGCGCAGGGAAAACCCAACGTCAAGGCGCTGGTTTTCGTAGCCGCGTTCGCGCCTGAGGTCGGAGAGTCCGCGGCGGACCTGTCTGGCAAGTTCCCAGGCAGCACGCTGGGGCCCGCGCTGGCACCGCCGATCGCGCTGCCCGACGGCAACAAGGATCTCTACATCCTGCAGGACAAGTTCGGCAGCCAGTTCGCCGCCGATGTGGCGCCGAACACGACGCATCTCATGGCCGTATCGCAGCGTCCGATCACGCAGTCGGCACTGGCCGAACCGGCACCCGCCGCCGCATGGAAGAACGTGCCGTCCTGGTTCATCTACGGCGACAGGGACAAGAACATTCCTCCGGCTGCGCTGTCCTTCATGGCCGAGCGCGCGAAGTCGATGAAGACCGTCGTGGTCAAGGGGGCGTCGCACGTGGTCATGATCTCCAGGCCGGGCCCGGTGACCCGCCTGATCGTCGAAGCCGCCGGATCGGATGCACAGCAGCCCTGATACCGCCGCGACGCACGGGCAGGGCATCGCACAAGTCATTGTTGCCCGTCGTGCAACACCGTGGTCCCCTGTGCCGGCCTACCGGCACTCCTTGGCGAGCACTACGCTTGGTCGGCCTCGTTGAAAGGCGCATGAGCGCCGGTGACGACGCTCTACCGCCCTGGAGATTTTTCATGAACCCATTGCGACGCTCTCTCCCTGACATTGGCGGCCTGTCGCGCCGCCTGCAAGACGCCGTGGGCATCGCGGTACTGACTACGGCGGTCGTCGCCGGCTCCGTCCTCGCTGCCTACGAGGCATTGCAGGACACTTCCGGTGATGTCGCCATTGCCGCGCATCGGGCCGCGGGCCCCGGTTCGGCACTGGAGCACCCGCAATGAGCCGCGAGGACGCGCTCAGCGAAGCCGATGCCGTGTTCGATGCTACCGGCATCGCGGCCCGGGCTCTGCGCACCGGAACCCGGGCACCCGACGTGACGCTGCCGGATGCCTCGGGCAAGCCCGTGCGTCTCTCGGATGTCTGGCGGCGCGGCCCGCTGGTCGTCGTCTTCTACCGTGGCGGATGGTGTACCTACTGCAACCTCCAGCTTCGCGAATGGCGAAAGTACACTGACGCGTTGGCCCGGCTCGACGCGAGCTTGCTGGCCATCTCGCCGCAGTTGCCCGAACACTCGATGCGCACGGCCCAGGACAACGGACTCGGATTCACCGTGCTGAGCGACTGCGCCCTCGAGGCTGCCAACGGCTTCGGGCTCGCCTACACGCTGCATCCCGATGTGGTGGACTACTACGGCAGCGTCGGCACCGACATCCCCGTGCTGAACGGCAACGGGCAGTGGGTGCTGCCGGTTCCCGCCACCTATGTGATCGACAGCACTGGCGAGATCTGTTTTGCCTCGATCGACGAAGACGTGCGTGAACGCACGCGTCCGCGCGAGGTCGTCGCCGCGATCGAGGTCCTGCGACAGCGGCCCTGACGACCGCACGGGCTGCCGCCCACCCTCAGAAATCCATCCAGAGCGAGCGCGCATCCGCCGAACGGGCGGCCGCTCGCTCTTTCGCATCTCCGAAAGTCCACCATGCACCTAGGCAAGACCTACAAAGTTTCCGAGTTCATCGCCTGGACACGGCGGCAGATCTATCTGCTGCTGGTCGTCGGCACCGTGCCCGTGCTGCTCTACCAGGTGCTCGGCCTGCGGTGGCTCACCATCCCCCTGACCGTGGTGGGCTTGCTGGGCACCGCGACCTCTTTCATCGTCGGCTTCAAGAACGTGCAGACCTACAACCGCACGGTCGAGGCCCAGCAGCTCTGGACTTCGATCCTCAACAGCAGCCGGTTCTGGGCCGCGAGCGTCGGTGGCTTCGTGCGCAACCCCATCGAGGCGCGCGAGCTCATCGATCGCCACATTGCATGGCTGACCTGCCTGCGCTACGAGCTGCGAGGCGCGAGGCCTTGGGAGACGATGGAGAAGGCGTCGAATGTGGAGTACCGCGATGTCTACCGGATCCCAGAGCGCGAGACACCCATCGATGACGAGCTGCGCAGACATCTCTCGAACTCCGAGCAAGTGCAGATCCGCGACGCCAAGCTCAGCCTCAAGGCGACGCAGGTGCTCTGGCTACAAAGCCGGGCATTGAGGCGGCTTCACGATCAGGGCGACCTGTCTCTGACCACGTACATCGAACTGAACAAGCTGCAGAAGGAGTTCATCGACCAGCAGGGGCGCGCGGAGCGCCTGAAGAACTATCCCTACCCGCGGCAGTACGCGATCATCAATACGCTCTTCGTCTGGGCGTTCTGTGTTCTCCTGCCGTTCGGGCTCCTGAAAGAGTTCGACAAGCTCAACGACGGCATCAGCGGCCTGATGCAGGGTTGCATGGTGTGGCTCGTGATTCCTTTCAGCGCCACGATCTCGTGGATGTATACCTCGCTCGAACAGGTGGGCGAAAGCACCGAGAACCCGTTCGAGGGAAGTGCCAATGACGTACCCATCACGCTCATCGCCAGGACTATCGAGCGCGAGATGAAGGAGTTCATCGGCGAGACCGATCTGCCCGTGCTGCCGGTACCGGTCCACGAAATCATTCTTTGAGGCCTCGCGCCTCGCGCGAGGCCTGGTCGCGCGCATCGGTGCGCATTGGTGCGCATCGGTCAACACGGTGAGGCCCCTTGCATGGCTACCGGCCGGACGCGACGAAACCTAGCATCAAGTCTCCCTTTTGCGAACCCTCGTGAACGGTGGCTCAGTCGCCCTGAGCCCAGGCATCTGCCGATTCTTCAAGGACCCAACCATGACTCAACGCATCAAGTACGCCGAAAAGTCCCCCGAGATTTTCAAGAAGTTCGTCGAGTTCCTCAACGCCATCAAGGAAGGCTCAATCGAGGAGCCGATCCGCAACCTGGTCGCGATCCGTACCTCGCAGCTCAACGGCTGCACCTTCTGCCTGGACATGCATGTCAAGCAGGCCAAGATCCAGGGTGAGCGCGAACTGCGCCTGCTGCACCTGGCCGCTTGGCGCGATTCGACGCTGTTCATCCCGCGCGAGCGCGCCGCGCTGGCCTGGACCGAGGCGCTGACGAAGCTGTCCGAGCAAGGCGTGCCTGACGAGATCTACGAGCGCGTGCGCACGCAGCTGTCGGAAGAGGAAATCTCCGACCTCACGTTCCTGGTGATGTCCACCAACGCGTGGAGCCGCCTGAACATCGCCCTCAAGACGGTGCCCGGCTCTTCCGACAAGGTCTTCGGCCTGGACAAGGCCAAGCTTTCCTGAACCCATCGCACAAGGAGTAACCCATGAAAATCGTCGTGATCGGCGGCTCTGGCCTCATCGGCTCGAAGGTCGTCAACAAGCTGCGCGAGGTCGGACATGAAGTCGTCGCGGCTTCACCCGCGTCGGGCGTGAACACCATCACCGGTGAAGGCCTGGATGCCGCCATGGCGGGCACGCAGGTGGTGCTGGACGTGGCGAACTCGCCGTCGTTCGAAGACAAGGCCGTGCTCGAGTTCTTCCAGACCTCGGGGCGCAACCTGCTGGCGGCCGAGGCGAAGGCCGGCGTCAAGCACCATGTGGCGCTGTCGGTGGTCGGTACCGACCGCCTGAGCGAGAGCGGCTACTTCCGCGCCAAGATCGCGCAGGAGGCGCTCATCCGCGATTCCAGCATTCCGTACACCATCGTCCATTCGACGCAGTTCTTCGAGTTCCTGGGCTCGATCGCGCAGTCGGGCGCCGACGGCGACTCCGTGCACCTGTCGCCGGCCTTCGTTCAGCCCATCGCGTCGGACGACGTGGCGGCGGCAGTCGCTGACTACACCCTGGGCCAGCCGCGCAACGGCGTGGTCGAGATCGCGGGTCCCGAGCGCGTTCGCCTGTCGGATCTGGTGGCGCGCTACCTCAAGGCCACCAACGACAAGCGCACCGTGGTGCCCGACGTGCATGCGCGCTACTTCGGCGCCGAGCTGAAGGACGATACCCTGGTGCCAGGGCCGAATCCGCGCATCGGTGCGCTGAACTTCGAGGCCTGGTTCGCACTGCCCAAGGCTCCGCGCTGACGCTTCGTTGAAGCGCTGCCGGGCTTCCCTTGATGCGAGCGCCTCCGCCGCGACAGGCCGTCAAGGCAGGCACACACGACAGGCGTCCCCTGACGTGTGCGCAGTCTTGCCCCTCGGCGTTCGCGGCGGAGGTCGTGAGCTCCGGCCAGCAAACCGTCACCCGGCTCTATCCAGAGACATGACCGATACCGTCACTTCCCCCACAACGACCCCGCCGCAGGAACTGGATGCGGTACGCCGCGGCCACTACCAGCTGGACCCGGTGCACACGCGCGTGCTTTTCAGCGTGTCGCACTTCGGCATCTCCACCTACTACGGCGAGTTCCTGAATCCCTCGGGCGTGCTCGACCTCGCTTCGCCGCAACCCGGCGCGGGAGCGCTGACGGTGTCGGTACCCGTCGCCAATGTCCTGACCTCGAGCCGCGTGCTCGACGAAGAACTGCGCAGTCGCGACTGGCTCGACGCCGAGCGCTTTCCGGCCATGACCTTCACGTCGACGTCGCCGGTCTCCCTGGCGGCCCGGAGCTTCCAGGTGGCCGGCAACCTGTCATTGCACGGCGTGACACGCGAGATCGTGCTGGATGCGAGCTTCGTCGGCGCAGGCGTCAATCCGACAAAACAGGTCTACACGATCGGCTTCGATATCCGCGGCAGGCTTCGCCGCGGCGATTTCGGCGTGATGGCTGCACTGCCTCAGATCGGCGAAGAGGTCGGACTGGTCATCGGCGCCGCTTTCGAACTGGAGACGCCTTGAGGGGCGGGCAATGAACATGCGTCGAATCATTCCGCTCTTCGGCTTCCTGTGGATTCTGCTGGTCGCCTTCGACGCGAACGCGCAGGACGTGGCTGCGGGAAAGCAGGTCTACGCCCAGTGCGCGGCTTGCCACTCGATCGACGGAAGCCATGGCGTCGGTCCCAGCCTGCAGGGCGTGATCGGGCGTCAGGCCGGCAGCGCGCCGGGCTTTCGTTTCAGTCGCGCCATGAAGGGTGCGGGCTATCCGTGGGATGCGAAAACGCTCGATGCCTACATCGCGAACCCCCAGGGCACCGTACCGGGCAACGTCATGCCCTATGCCGGCTTGGCGGATGCCGGGCAGCGCGCCGACCTCATCGCCTACCTGGCTTCGCTGAAATAGTCCGCAGGCGCGGCGCTCCGCGCACCGCGTCCTTTCGTGCAACCTCGACCATGACCAAGCTGCAACCTCCGCCGGTCTCCCTCCTGAACAGGTACCGGGGGCCGGAGTTCCAATCCCTTTATTCGACCAAGGTCACCGTGAGCGGGGGCGAGGCAGCACACGGACGCGCCTCGGGCGTTGCTCGCTCCAACGATGGATGCCTCGACATCGCGCTGCGGCTTCCCGTCGAACTCGGCGGCGGAGGTGGCGGGACCAATCCAGAGCAGCTGTTTGCCGCAGCCTATGCAGCGTGCTTCCATGGAGCGCTCAACTTGCTGGCGACTCGCAAGGGCATCCCTCTCGTGGACGCCCGGGTCGAGGTGTCGGTGGCATTCGGGCGCGATCCCATGGACGGTCTTTTCATGCTCACGGCCGACGTCGCCATCCACCTGCCGGGTGTCGAGAAGAGCCTTGCCGAAGAGCTGGTGCGCCGTACCGAGCGGTTCTGCCCCTACGCGAAGCTGGCTCGTAACGGAATGACCAGCATCGTGGCGCTCGCCGCATAGCCGTGTCGGCCCTTAACAAGGTTTGACAGGCTTTAACTGGCGTACGGAACGCCCTTTGCCCAGACTCCATCCATGGTTTCAAGAAGGACCGAGCCCATGACCGCACCGGCCCATGCTCTCAGGATCAAGGTGTCGATCGCACATCACGACCCGTACGTCGCCACGGGCATCGCCGCGCTGCTGCGCTCCAGCACCGATTTCACCGTCCAACCCGAAAGCCTCGACGAGGTCGACGTGGTGGTCACGGACTATTCGACCGGAATGCTTCGGGCCACGGCGACGGCACCGCGCCGCGGCGCAGCCAAGGCGGCATCGCTTCTCATCGTCAGCGAGCAGGACCGTGGGTGGCAGATCCGCCGCGCCGTCGACGCTGGCGTGCGTGGCTACCTTCTGCAAGACTGCTCGGCCAACGAACTCGCGGATGCGGTGCGTTGTGTGGCCGGCGGGCGCCGCTACCTGTCGCGGTCGGCGGCAGACCGCGTGCTGGACACGCTGGTCCAGTCCGTCCCGACTGCCCGCGAGTTCGAAGTGCTGCAGCACATGGCGTGCGGCCTGGGCAACAAGAACATCGGGCGGCTGCTCGGTATCAGCGAGGGCACGGTCAAGACGCACGTGAAGACGATCCTGGCCAAGCTCGGCGAGCAGACGCGCACGGGCGCGATCACCGAAGCGATCCGCCGCGGGTTGCTGGATGCCCGGCACCCTCTCGCCGATGTGCCGTTGTCAGCCTGAACACCTTTCCAAAGTCTCCGAGTTTCTCCGCCATGACACAAAACCCCATCATCTCCGTCCGGGTCTGGCACGCGGACCCGCTTGTCATGGCAGGTCTGGTCGCGCTCCTCGACCGGGAGCCGGACTTCGACGTTCAAGCCGCTTCGGACATTCACCGGGGCTGCGCCGACGTGGTCGTGACGGACTACGGCAGTGCAATGGGATTGCTGGCGGCCTCGTCGGAGATTGGCAACGGTGCAGATGCTTCGCTGCGGGATATTCCTCGACCTCGCATCGTGGTAATGACACGCCAGGACAAGGAGGGCGAGATCGCGCAAGCCATGCACAGCGGCGTGCGTGGCTATCTGCTCCAGAGTGCCGATCCGCTCGAACTGGTGGACGCCGTCCGCCATGTGGCGCGAGGCGGCTCGCACTATCTCTGCAACCGGGCGGCGGTACTGTTCGACAGCTGCCCCCCTCGCACCTGGCTGACCGCCCGGGAAGAGGACGTGCTGCGCTTCCTCGTCAAGGGCGATTGCAACAAGGGGATTGCGCGCAAGCTCGACATCTCGGCCAACACCGTGAAGGCGCACGTCGCCCGGATATGCGAGAAGCTGCACGTCCGCTCGCGTGCGCAGGTGGCGATCCAGGCCACGCAACGTGGATTGCTTCGTGCCTGACGCGTCGGCCGAAGCCGGCTCGCGCGTCTGGCGCTTCGGATCGTTCTCGCTGTGGGAGGCGCAAAGGCGGCTTGAACGCCATGGACTGCCGATCCGCTTGGGCTCCAGGGCCTTCGGCCTCCTGCTCGAGCTGCTGAAGCGAGCGGGGGAAGTCGTCGGAAAGGACGAACTGCTTGCGGCGGTGTGGCCTGACGTCGTGGTCGAGGAAGCCAGTGTCCGCGTGCACATGTCGATCCTGCGCAAGGCGCTAGGCGAGCCCGACGACGGGAATGGCTGTGTCGAGTGGATTTCCAATATCCCGCTTCGCGGCTATATCTTCCTGGGCAGGGTCCGTCGTGAATTCGGCCCGTCCGAGGTCGTCGCACTCGCGGAGGCTTCTGCCCCCATCGCGGAAGATGCAGCCGTATTGGCGGCATTGCCCGTGCGCTTCTCTAAGCTGATAGGGCGCGACGTCGAGATGGCGCGGCTTCTTTCCATGCTGTCCGAGAGCCGACTGGTCACGCTGGTTGGGGCGGGTGGCGTGGGAAAGACCAGCGTCGCGGTGCGTGTGGCGGAGCGATACAGGGAGGTTCACGGTGGCAGCGTCTGCTTCATCGATCTGGCGCCATTGACTTCGCAGGAGCACGTGCTGAGTACGGTCGCGCGCGCCCTGGGAGTGCGCGGCGACGTGCCGGACGTCGCGCAGGCCATCATCCAGCGCCTGGAAGGCACGCAAACCCTGCTGCTGGTCGACAACTGCGAACACGTCATCGAGACGCTGGCGCCGTTGCTGCACAGGCTCCTCGCGGCGCTGCCGGACCTGCACATCTTCGCGACCAGCCGAGAGGTCTTGCGCATCGAGGGTGAGCATGTGTCCAGGCTCCTGCCTCTGGCGGTTCACGAGAATGCCTCCGTCTCGCTGGCCAGCGCCTTGGACTCACCGGCGGTGCAACTGCTCGTCGAGCGCGCCCGTGCGGCGGGCACCGATGCATTCGACGATGCGAGCGCAGCCCCGCTCGCACGCATCTGTCAGCAGGTCGACGGCATCCCACTCGCCATCGAACTGGTG
This sequence comes from Variovorax sp. YR634, assembly GCF_900106655.1. Classification (NCBI taxonomy): domain Bacteria; kingdom Pseudomonadati; phylum Pseudomonadota; class Betaproteobacteria; order Burkholderiales; family Comamonadaceae; genus Variovorax; species Variovorax sp. YR634. Next base: position 7,306 of record NZ_FNOL01000027.1, on the reverse strand, counting down.
GCGGCACGCCTTGGCGCGCAGTCAGCCAGCGATCTCGCGCTCAGGCTCGACGACCACATGCGTCTTCATTCGACGATCCGGCGGGCCGTGCTGCCACGGCAGCGCACGCTCGCGGCGACGCTCGACTGGAGCGTGGGCCTCCTCGGCGCGCCCGAGCTGATGCTGTTTCGCAGGCTGTCGATCTTCCGCGCGCACTTCGATGCCGAGACCGCGCTCAGCGTCGTGGCGAGCGATCTGGATCCCGACGTGGCTTCGGATGCATTGATCTCGCTGGCCAGCAAGTCCCTCGTGGTCTACGACGAGGAGAAAGGAGTGCACCGCCCCTATCGGCTGCTCGACACCACCCGAAGCTATGCCCAGGCACTCATGCTGCGCGCGGGAGAGCAGAAACTGGTGTCAAGGCGGCACGCGCGGGTGATGCTGGAACTGATGGGCAGCGCCACGGCCGACCTGGCCTCGCTCGATGCCCGGGAGTGGGTGCAGTGCTATGGCACGCTGCTGGACGACGTCCGCGCGGCCTTGGACGCCTGCGTGGCCCAGGACGAGGATCCGGACATCGCAGGGGCGTTGACCATCGGCTCGGCGCCGCTGTGGTTCCGCCTGTCGGAGGTCGGCGAGTACCGCGACCGGGTCCGGGCGGTATTGACCTATGTGCAGACGCTGCCGCGACCTGACCACCTGGCTGCCGGTTGGCTTCAACTGGCGCTCTACAACGCGCTGTGGCACACCGGCGGCAGCGTGGCGGACATGACGCAGGCCTGCGAGCGCGCCCTGGATGCCGCGCTGGAGTTCAAGGTGAGAACCCTCGAGTTCCAGGCACGCTGGGGCTTGTGCGCGCTCAATGTCACGCGCGGGGACTATCCCTCGGCGCTGCAGCATGCCGAGGCACTGAGGGCCTATGCGCTCCAGTCTGAGAGCGAGGTGACGCGGAACCTTTCGCATCGCATGCTCGCGCTCGCAAGCTTCTTCTGCGGTGCCCTGGCAGAGGCGCAGACGCACGCCGAAGCCGCGATGGACGTCGATGCTGCCATCCGGCACAACCAGGGCAATACCTTCCAGCCAGATGCGCGCATCACGGCCATGGCCATCCTGGCCAGGACACTGTGGATCCAGGGCGACATGCAGTCGGCGATGAGCACCGCGCGGCGCTGTGTGGAGGAGGCCGAGGCACTGGGTCACGCGATGTCGCTGTGCGTCGCGCTGTTCTGGATCTGTCCCGTGGCGATCTGGGCCGGTGAGCGGACGACGGCGCGCGCATGGGTCGATGCGATGCTGCGCGAGACCCGGTCGAAGGGGCTCGACTATTGGCACGAATGGGCATCGTGCTACGACGACGCACTCAGGCTCGAGGAATTTGATGCCGCCGAGGAGCGCAAGGCCCACATCGAGCAGGTGGCCAGCAAGGCCCTCGGCATGGACATGCCACGCCGGGAGATGCTCGTGACCTTCTGTCCGGCATGGATGGACGACGATCTGCTGGCGCGTGCGATGCTCGGAGGAGGGCAGTGGAGCGCGGCCGAGGTGTATCGGGCCATGGCCCGGCGTGAAGCACTGCAGGGAAATGCCGACAGGGCGGGGTCGTTTTGCCGGCAGGCCCTGGAGCTTGCGCGCGCGCAAGGCGCCAACGCCTGGGAAATGCGTGCCGCGCGCGATCTGGCCCTCATGGGAGATGAGCGCGGCAACGTTCCAACCTGAGCCGGTCTCAGGTCAGCGACATGCCGCCGTCGACCTTCAGGTTGACGCCGGTGACGTACATGCTGTCGTCACTGGCCAGGAAGAGTGCCGCTTTCGCGAGTTCGTCGGGCCGGCCCATGCGGCCCAACGGGATCGCGGCGGCCATCTGCTTGTCGAACTCCGGACGCACGTCGTCGGTGATGCCGAGCTTTGCCAGGATGGGTGTATCGACCGGACCAGGGCTCAGCACATTCACCCGGATGCCGCGCGCCTTGAGTTCCAGTGCCCAACTGCGCGCGAAGGCTTCGACGGCCGCCTTGCTGCCTGCATACACCGCATGGTTCTCCATGACCTTGGTGCCGGCGATCGAGCTCGTGAGAATGATCGACCCCTTGTCGCGCATGACGGGCAATGCGCGGGTCACGCCGAAGAACACCGCGCGCGCGTTGATCGCGAACTGCAGGTCGAAGTTGTCCACTGTGACGGCCGAGGAGGGCTCGAGGATGGCCGTGCCCGCGTTCGCCATGTAGATGTCGATGGCACCGAAGCGGTTCTTGACGGCCTCTATCAGCCGTTCGTGCATCGAGAGATCGGCGACGTCGCCGACGAAGCCCATCGCATCCGGTCCGAGATGTGCCAGCGCGGCATCGACGGCGTCCTGGCGCCTTCCCACGATGGCGACACGAGCGCCTTCGGCCGCGAAGGCCTGGGCCGTCGCGAGGCCGATGCCGCTGTTGCCGCCGGTGACGAGGGCGACCTTGCCGGAGAGTCTTTGCATGAAGTTTCCTTGGTTGATGCAGAAGACTTCCATCTAGGTTCTGCCTCGCCACGGGAGTAGTGGGAAGAAATGGAAACACTTGTGCCCAGGAGTCCGAAATGAATCCCCTCGATCACGCACCCGGCCTGGTCGCCTTTGCAAGTACGGTGGAGGCCGGCTCGTTCAGCGCGGCCGCACGAGTGCTCGGCACCTCACCGTCGGCGGTTTCCAAGGGCGTGGCGCGCCTGGAGCAATATTTCGGCGTGCGGCTCTTTCAGCGCTCGACGCGCGTGCTGTCGCTTACCCAGGAGGGCAGCGCCTACTACGAGCGGATTGCCCCCTTGCTGCGCGCGCTCGACGAGGCGAGCGATGTGGTGAAGCCTGTCAGCGGCGCCAGGGGATTGCTGCGCGTCACCGCCCCCGGAGATCTCGGGCGCATGTTTCTCGGGCCGGTGGTCGCGAGATTCTTGCCCCGGCATCCGGGCGTCAAGTTGGAGTTGAGCCTGGCCGATCGGCAGGTCGACCTGATCCGCGAGGGCTACGACATCGCCATTCGCGCCGGCCGGATCGCGGATTCCGAGCTGACTGTGCGCCGTCTTGCCGAGATGCCGTTCGTGCTCGTCGCTTCGCCCGGCTACATCGCCCGCCGGGGCATGCCGGACTCGGTCGAGGCGTTGCGCGAGCACGCGCATGTGCGCTACATGCTGGGCGGCAAGGCGTTTCCCATCCGATTCGCCGACGGTACGGTGCTGCATACCGACAGCGTGTTCGATGCCGACAACAGCGTGGCGCTGCGCATCGCGGCGCTGGGCGATCTGGGCGTCGCGCAGGTTCTGCGCCTGTTCGTGCAGGAAGACATCGAAGCGGGCCGGCTGGTCCCCCTGCTGCCGCGCCGGCCGCTGCCGCCCGTGGCTGTCTCTGCCTTGCACGCGTTCGGCCGGCAGGCGCCGGCGCGCGTGCGTCTTTTCATCGAGTTCGTCGCGTCGGAAATCTCGCGGCTGTCCTGAGCTCAGGGGCCCGCCAGCGGATCGCGGCGGCAGGGCTGCAGCAGCGTCTGGCCGCACTCCGGGTAGGTCGGCGGGCCTTCGACATCCGCAAGGATGCCCAGGCGCACGACAGAGTCGTATCGTGCGTTGTGCAGTACGTACACCCGCTGCTGCTGCGTGAAGGTGTCGAACACGAGGCCGCCCGTCTGGGCCGGCGTATCGATCCAGATGCGCAGCCTGGAACCCTTGCGGAAATAGTGGCCCATCTTGTTGATCTCGACGCGCGCGAAGACCGGGCGACCGGGCAGCAGTGGCATCAGCTGCCCCGGATCCTCAAGATGGATCGGCAACAGCGGTGTAGAGCGTGTGGGGTCGAGGGCGCGGTTGGTCAGCCGCAGCCAGCCGCGCTGGACGTAGGTTTCCTGGCCGTCGGGTCGCAGTTCGGTGACCGTCACCTGGATGTCGGCGTCCCCGGCGTTGGCCATGATCCAGAGGTCGGCGCTGCCGGGGCCGTAGACCATCATGTCCTGCTCGAGGGCCGGCGAGGTATAGGCCACACTGGCCTTCTTCCAGTTGCCCGGCAGCGGGCCCCAGAAGGTGGTGCCGGCGACGTCGTTGACGACGACGCCGGTGCCGGGATAGTCGAACGCGTCGGCGGCGCCTGGCGTTAGCGTTTCGGCGAGAACATTGCCGGCGCCCAGGTGGAATTCCTTGACCGACAGGTCGGCCGGCCTGATTGGCCCCTTGCGTACGAGCCAGCGCGGCTTGGGTGAAGAGCGTCGCTCCAGCACGCTGTCACCGGTGCGGGATGCCTCCATCCACACTGTGGTGCGGGGCGTGTCGCGCTCGAAGCCGTTGTTCTGTCCTTTGACGAAGCGGTCCAGAAAGCGGATGGCCGTCTCCTGGAATGCTTCGGCAAGGTACATGTCGTGCGGGCCGTTCGTCTGGAAGAGCCACAGCCTTTCAGGGTTCAGCTTCCTCTGGTAGTGGCTGCTGCGCGGCGTGATGGCCTGGTCCTGGAAGGCTTCCAGTGAAAGGACAGGCACGTCTATGCGATCCGCATGGCGTGCCAGGTCGAGGGTTTTCATGTACTCGTCGCGCAGGGGGTGCGCCACGGAGAGATGCATGCCCGAATTCGTTTCTTCGGCCTCGAGGTTTTTCTCGACCTGCTTCAGACAGTCCGCGTCGCCTTCTTCCTTGGCGACCTCGGCGACGAGTTCGCTCCAGAAGGCACGGAAGAGCACCCGAATGGGAGTCAGGAATCCCGGCGCCGGCACGCCGCCCGGCGCGATGGCGTCGCGGTAGTCCGTCAGCACCATGCCGGGGACGATGGCGCGGAGATGCGGCGGCCGGTTCTGCGCCGTCGCGACCTGGGACGAGCCGCTGTACGACGAACCGACCATGCCCACGCGGCCGTCGGACCATGGCTGCGCCGCGGCGAACTCGACGGCTTGCGCGCCGTGCAGGCCCAGCTGCGGGCGGATGTATTCGAGTCTGCCGTTCGAGCAGCCCGTGCCCGCCGCGTTGACGCCCATCACTGCGTAGCCTGCCTCCACGAGCCTCTTGTCGAGCTCGACGGACATGGATGTCTTGTGCCTGAGGTAGGGCGCGCCGCCGATGGAGCCGGCGTCGTAGCCATTGAGGGTCAGGATCACCGGAAACCTGCCGCTTCCCTTCGGCAGGAGAACGCTGTAGCGCAGTTGTGTGCCGTCCGAGGTCGTGATGTAACCGGTGCGGCGGTCGGACCAGAACGGCGAAACGCCCCCCAGATCGGGGAAGGAGAAGAGGCGTGATGCGGGCAAGCCGGTGTCGGGATCCAGCTGGGGTTCCTGACCGTGCGTCAGCGGCGCGACCATGGCGGCCGCGAGCACCAGTGCGGCTGTGATGACTCTCTTCATGTCCTGTCTTGTCGGGATGTCGTTTTCTCGGGTGGCGCTTATCTATCCAGGCGCGCCCGAAGCGTATCGCTTTCCGCCAGTGGAGCCTGGACCGTCGCGGAGATCCCGAGTACGAGAAGGGCCGGCGCGTGAGCGTGATAATTCCGCGCCTTCGATCCGCTGCCGCGCGCGCCTCCACCCATCCATGCAATACAACCCAGCGCTCGACGGTGTCCGTGCCATTTCGGTGCTCGCCGTCGTCCTGTTCCATTGCGGGATACCGGGGGCCCGGGGCGGGTTTGTGGGGCTGGATGTGTTCTTCGTGCTGTCCGGGTTCCTCATCACCTCCTTGCTGGCGGCGGAGTACCGAAGCGGCGCCATCAATGTTGCTCGCTTCTATGTGCGCCGTGCGATCAGGCTCTATCCGACCCTGCTGCTCCTGCTTGCGGCCTACCTGGCGCTTGCTCCCTTTCTTTGGCCTTCGGATACCCAGTGGCTCGCCGCCACACTCGCCGCGCTTTACATCTCCGACTACGCGCTGGCCTTCTGGAATCCGACGAACACCGTTGGGCATACGTGGTCGCTCGGGGTCGAGGAGAAGTTCTACCTGCTTTGGCCGTTTCTGCTGCCGCTGCTCCTGCGGACGCGCCGCCCGGTCACATGGCTTCTGGCTGCATTTGTCGCAATCACCGCGTGGCGCTATGGCGTTGCGTGGGCGTGGGGATGGAAGCAGGCCTATTTCAGCTTCGATACGCGCACGAGCGGCATCGTGCTTGGTGCGATCGCAGCACTGACTCAGTTCAGGGTCTCAAGATGGGCGTTGTTGGTTGCCCTTGGCGCACTCGCGTTTGATGCCGCACTGCCGTCGCTACCGATCTCGGATCAGGTCGAAGCGGTGACACTTCGCATCACCTTGGCGGAGCTCGCCGCCTTCGTGCTGATCTGCCATGCGGCTGCGAACGCGAGGAGCAGATTGCTTTCCTGGCCACCATTGGTCTACATCGGCAGACTGTCGTACGGGATCTACCTTTGGCACTTTCCCATCGTCTCGCTATTTGCCAAGTCGCTGTCCCCGTGGCTCAAGCTGAGCGTGACTTTGTCGTTGTCCCTTACCTTGGCCGCGATCAGCTTTCACGCAGTTGATGTGCCTCTTCGGAAGTGGCGAGCCAACCGGAGTGAGTCGTTTCGACTTTCGTAGAAGCCCTTGTTCCAGCCACGAACAGGCGATTCGTCGGTCTGCGTCATATCAACGGAAGAGCTGCTCGAAGGCGCTGCTGTTGATGGCCGTCCAGAGGCCGGTGCCGGCAGCCTTGGAATACTTGCGGACGCTGCCGTCGGGGTTGATGACCGCGACATCAGTGGGACTGCCGGTCGGCGTAGCGTCGAGGCGGGCGTAGTAACGGTGGGACCAGACAAGTCCCAAGCCCGCCTGAGGCCGCCCTGGATCGGAGGTCCATCCGCTGCGGTAGGTGCGAGAGAAAGAAAGAGGCGCCGGCCGCGTGTCGGTCCAGTCGGCTTGGAAGCTGAACTTCTCGCCCGTGGCCGGCGCGATGGGCTGGCCTTTGTAGAGGCCGTCCTCGGCTGGGCAAATAGTTCGGCTGCAAGCCGAGCCTGACACAGGTGCTTGCCTGCTCCACGAACCCTGCATTGCAGTTGCACCACGTCCCGCAAGGAGGGATAGGGGTGCTCTATGCAGGACAGACGTTCGTTGTCTGCTGAAGCCAGACGTTCGATGCAACCTTGCTGCCATCGGGACGAATGATGTTGTGAGAACAGATGTAGGGATAGGCGCCGCTAAACCCGGTGTATTCCACCCCGATGGCATAGAAGGACTGCGGGTCGGCTTGAATCTCCGCATTCCATTCGGCGCACATGGTGGTGCGCGCATTGGCATCGGGCATGGCCCTTGGGCTGTTGGATTCCGCCGATCTCTGACCCTAGGGGGGTGCGGACGAAAACTTGGACTACCAGGAGGTAGTTCGTGTATTCCTACGAAGATCGGATTCGAGCCG
>NZ_FNOL01000046.1:0-7405 GCF_900106655.1 Variovorax sp. YR634 | reverse complement strand
TCGGTGTCCATCAGCGCCATGAGGGCCCGGCCGTTGTGGACCTGGGTGACACGGAAACCGTGGCCCTGCAGGTAGTTGGCCAGCAGCAGCGTGATATCAACCTCATCGTCGAGCACCGCGATGTGGAAGGCAGGTTTCATGCGTGGGCAAGGAAATAAAGCAGGAATGTTGTAAACATCCTGGATCGGGGGGAGCGTAGCACGCATGTCGCGCTGCGACATCCCCAGGGAAGGGGAGCTCAGGCCGTATCTGCGGCGTGAATCCGCCGGGTCTTTCGGGATTGCGCGAGGTTCGGAGCCGGCGGCCTCAGATGCCCAGCCATGCCCGCAGCGCCGCGCGGCTGCCTACGCCCGCACGGTCGTAGGCGTTGCGCAGGTGCACCCGTACCGTGGCAGGCGACAGGCCGAGCCGCAGTCCGACATCCTTGCTGGAATGACCCGCGCAATACAGCCGCGCGATCTCGGCCTGTCGGGGTGTGAGGATGCAGGCTCCGCCGCCCGCGAGGCGGCGGCGCAAGGCGACGCGCAGTCCGCTTTCGTCGCGGGCCACATCGATCGACCAGCCGGCGGCCTCGAGCCGCCGCAGTGCCCCGCGCCGACCTGACAGCCAGTCCTCGGGCAGGCGCGGCGAGGTCGCGCCCGCCAGGTCCGCGAGCGCGGGCCAGGCCGCGCAGAAGGCGCGGTTGGCAAACAGTACCCAGCCTTGCGAGTCGGTGAGGGCCAGTGGCTGCGCTTCCTCGTCCAGGCCCTGGCGGGCATGCGCGTACAGCCGGTTGACCAGCAGGGACTCACGGATCTGCGGCGTGAGTGCTGTCAGCACGCGTGCGTCTCGCTCGGTGTGCGCGGGCGATCCGGGGCCGCGGTTGAGGTAGAGGTGCACGAAGGTGTCGCTGCCCTCGAAGGGGATTGCCACGCCCATCTGGTGGACGATGCCGTGGCGCGACAGGAATTCGCGCCATGCCGGAGGGGTCTGCTTCCAGCGCGGATCGTCGTCGTTGGCGAATGCGGCCTGCTCGGGCTGCGCGCGCATGGCAAAGGTGATGAAGTCCAGATCCGCCCCGTTGATCCGGTTCCATTGCTCGCTCATCGCGGCCAGGTCGTAGCCGATGCCCACCGACGAGACGAAGCTGCGCGGATGCCAGGTGTTGATGGCGCCGTGGTCGGCGCGGAATTCGTCCAGCAGGCGTCGCAGCAGCTCATGCTGGAAACGTTCGCTGCCGGTGGTGCGGGCCAGGCGCAGCAGCGACAGCGGCTCGCCCCCGGAGGAGGAGAAAGCGGCGGAACCGAAAGGTGATGTCCGAGGGGGCATGGCACGCGGGCTGCACTCAAGGGCCGGGCAGGCCGGCGAGGGGCGCCGCAGGCTACCACAAAGCGTGGTACGGGCCGGGTGCGTCGCGCCGGCAGCATCGCCGTGGCGGCCATGAGAGTCGCACGAGCGAGGAGAACACATCATGAAACGTCATCCATCACCGCGGCTGCTGCCTGTCGCGCCGATGTTGTACGCCCTGAGCCTTTGCGCGTCGCCGGTCGCGCAGGCGCAGGTGCTCAACCCCAACCTGTGTCCGGGCGGCACGCTCTACAGCAGTCGCGACGACAACGCCTATTCCGGCTTCAGCACCGCCCGCGACGTGGTGCAGGCCGACTGCCAGAGCAACATCGCCGGCGGTGCCGAGTCCCAGGCGGGCATCGACCTGACGACGGGAAACACCGCGATCGGGCGCTCGGCCACGGCCAGCGGCGGCTCTGCCTCGGCCTATGGCATCCATGCCCAGGCGGCGGGCAACGGCGCGACCGCGATCGGCCTGCGCAGCAACGCGAGTGCGAACTCGGCCACCGCGATCGGTTCCTTCACCGAGGCCAGCGCCGGCTCGGCACTGGCGGTGGGTAATGCCGCCAAGGCCAGTGGCGAGTCATCGGTCGCCCTTGGCTACCGCAGCGCGGCGTCGGCTGTGGAGGCGGTGTCGATCGGCGCGGACAGCGCGGCCAGCGGGGATCGTTCAGTCGCGGTGGGCAACGACAGCCAGGCGAGCGGCGCGCGCGCCAGCGCCTGGGGCGCCAACAGCAAGGCCCGTGACGAGCGCAGCGTCGCTGTCGGCGCCGACAGCGACGCCAGCGGCTACGGCAGCACGGTGCTGGGTTCGGCGGCGCGCGCGTCCGGCTACGGCGCCATGGCGATGGGCTATGCCAGCTTCGCCAATGCCGACGGGGCGCTGGCGATGGGCCGCAGCGCATTGGCCAGCGGCCTGAGTTCCATGGCCCTTGGGGCGTTCAGCGAAGCCAGCGGCCAGAACTCGGTGGCCATCGGTGCCCAGAGCAGCGACGGCGGCCGCAGTGACGTGGTGTCGTTCGGCACCTCGGGCAGCCGGCGCACGCTGACCAACGTCGCAGGCGTCGAGGCCAGCGGTCAGGTCAGTGCCGGCACGCTGTCCGTCGGCGGGGACGCGGTGGTGGGCGGCCGGCTGGTCACCCAGGGCGGCATCGACAACCGTGGCGCGGGCATCGTCAATGCAGGGCGCATCGGCGGCGTTGTCGCAGGCGAGGTCAGTGCCACTTCCTCCGACGCGGTCAACGGCGCCCAGCTCTACGGAGTGCGCACCACTGCCGAGCAGGCCCTGACCCTTGCGACCACGCAGGGCGCGCAGGTGATCGACATGACCCAGCAGCTGCAGTCGCACACGACGCAGATCCAGGCCCAGTCGGTGCAGCTGCAGGCGGTGGTGAACGGCCAGTTGGGCGTGTGCACTGTGGACGGTGGCGCGCTGCGCTGCTCGGTAGCGGGGCAGGCGGCTGCGAGCGCCAGCGGCATGGGCGCCGTGGCGGTGGGCATCGGCGCCTCGGCACAGGGCGACGGGGCGCAGGCCATCGGCCGCAACGCGCAGGCGCTTCATGGGGGCTCCCTGGCGATCGGCGACGGCGCGCGGGCACTGGCCGACCCCACTATCGCCATCGGCGCAGCGTCGCTGGCCAGCGGGACCAATGCGGTGGCGTTGGGCGCGAATGCGCAGGCACTGGCGCCCGAGTCGGTGGCACTCGGGCAGGGCTCGGTGGCCGACCGGCCCTCCACGGTGAGCGTGGGCAACGCGGCCGCGCCGCGCCAGATCGTCAACGTGGCCCCGGGCACCCTGCCTACGGACGCGGTCAACCTCTCTCAACTGGAGCGCACGAGCGCACAGCTCGGTGCCCAGGTGCAGGCGGTGCGCGAGTTCGCCGCGCGCGGCGTCGCGCAGGCCATGGCCATGCCCTCGGTGCCAATGTTGCAGGCCGGCCGCCGCTGGGTCGGCGCAGCGGCGGCGAGCTACGCGGGCCAGAGCGCTCTGGGCGTGGGTTTCGCGTACCAGTTCGACGAGCACTGGCAGATCGGCGGCGGCCTGTCCGTCGCCACGGGCTCCGGCACGCAGGTCGGGGGACGGGTGCAGGCGGGCTATCAGTGGTAGGGCGGGCGCTGGCTACCGCGTCCAGCGCCAGTTCTCGATCTCCGGCATGTCCCGGCCGTGGCGGGTGATGTAGGCCCGGTGCTCCAGCAGCCTGTCGCGCAGATGCTGCTGCACATGCCCCGTGCTGTCGCACAGGCGCGGCACACGTGCGATGGCATCGGCGGCCAGATGAAAGCGGTCCAGCCGGTTGAGCACCGTCATGTCGAATGGCGTGGTGGTGGTGCCTTCCTCGCAATAGCCGTGGACGTGGAAGCCGGGGTGGTTGCGCCGCTTGTAGATCAGCCGGTGAATCAGCGCCGGGTAGCCGTGGAACGCGAAGATCACCGGCCTGTCGGTGGTGAAGATGGCGTTGAAGTCGGCATCGGAAAGGCCGTGCGGGTGCGCGGCAGGCGACTGCAGCGCCATCAGGTCGACCACGTTCACCACCCGGACCTTCAGCTCCGGCACCTTTTCGCGCAGCAGGTCGACGGCTGCCATCGTCTCCAGCGTGGGCACGTCGCCGGCGCAGGCCATGACCACGTCGGGCGTGCCGCCTTCGTCGTTGCTCGCCCATTCCCAGATGCCCAGGCCCGTGGCGCAGTGGCGCACCGCGGCATCGATGTCCAGCCACTGCGGCGCGGGCTGCTTGCCGGCCACGATGACATTCACGTAGTCGCGGCTGCGCAGGCAATGGTCAGTCACCGAGAGCAGAGTGTTGGCGTCCGGCGGCAGGTACACGCGCACCACCTCGGCCTTCTTGTTGACCACGTGATCGAGAAAGCCCGGGTCCTGGTGGCTGAAACCGTTGTGGTCCTGGCGCCAAACATGGCTCGTGAGCAGATAGTTCAGCGACGCTACGGGCCGCCGCCAGCCGATGCCGCGCGCCACCTTGAGCCACTTGGCATGCTGGTTGAACATCGAGTCGATGATGTGGATGAAGGCCTCGTAGCACGAGAAGAAGCCGTGCCGCCCGGTCAACAGGTAGCCTTCGAGCCAGCCTTGGCAAAGGTGTTCGCTCAGCACTTCCATCACGCGGCCATCGGGCGAGAGGTGGTCGTCGCCCGGCCATATCTGGGCGGTCGTCGTGCGTTCGGTTACATCGAACAGGGCGCCGAGCCGGTTCGACGCGGTTTCGTCCGGCCCCATCACCCTGAAGTTGCGCTCTCGCGCATTGGCGCGCATGACTTCGCGCAGGAAATTGCTCGCGACGCGCGTTGCCTCGGCGTCGACCGCGCCCGGTGCCGCCACCGGCACGGCGTGTGCGCGGAAGGGCGGCATCGCCAGATCCTTCAGCATCAGTCCGCCGTTGGCGTGCGGATTGGCACTCATGCGGCGAAGGCCCACGGGCGCGAGGGCCGCGATTTCGGCGCGCAGCGCGCCGCGCGCATCGAACAGCTCCTCGGGCCGGTAGCTGCGCAGCCACTGTTCGAGCAGTTCGACGTGGCCGGGCTTGGCTGCAAAGTCGGTAAGCGGCACCTGGTGCGCGCGGAAGGTACCTTCGACCTGCAGGCCGTCCACCTGGCGCGGTCCGGTCCAGCCCTTGGGAGATCGCAGCACGATCATGGGCCAGCGCGGCCTCGTGTGAAAACCGTCCTTGCGGGCGTTGGCCTGGATGGCGCGAATGCTGTCCAGCGCTGTATCGAGCACGGCCGCCATCTGCCTGTGCATCTCGGCCGGCTCGTCGCCCACGACGAAGTACGGTTCGTGCCCGTAGCCACGCAGCAACTGCGTCAGTTCTTCCTCGCCGATGCGCGCCAGCACGGTGGGGCCAGCGATCTTGTAGCCGTTCAGATGCAGGATCGGCAGTACCGCTCCGTCGCGTTGCGGGTTCAGGAACTTGTTGGAGTGCCAGCTCGCCGCCAGCGCACCGGTCTCGGCCTCGCCGTCGCCGATCACGCAGCAGGCCAGCAGCGAAGGGTTGTCGAACACCGCGCCGTAGGCGTGCAGCAGCGAATAGCCCAACTCGCCACCCTCGTGGATGGAGCCCGGCGTCTCGGGCGCGACGTGGCTCGGAATGCCGCCCGGGAACGAGAACTGAGTGAACAGGCGCTGCAGGCCCTCGGCGTCCTGCCCGATGGCGGGATACACCTCGCTGTAGGTCCCTTCGAGGTAAGTGTTGGCGACCACGCCCGGCCCGCCGTGGCCCGGGCCCGCGATGAAGATGGCATCGAGGTCCCGCGCATTGATGGCGCGGTTCATGTGTGCATAGATGAAGTTCAGGCCCGGCGTCGTTCCCCAATGCCCCAGCAGGCGCGGCTTGATGTGCGAGAGCACGAGCTTCTCGCGCAGCAGGGGGTTGTCCATCAGGTAGATCTGGCCCGCCGAGAGGTAGTTGGCGGCGCGCCACCAGGCATCGAGCAGCGCGAAGTCGTCGTCCGGAATTGCCGGTGCAGGGGAGAAGGCCATGTCGAGCTGCTTTCTGGGTGACGGACGTTCCAGTATGGGCATGCGAGCATGCGCAGGGTTGATGTCGCTCAAGCCGGTAACAACCGATACAGGAGGCGTGGCTTTGTGTTGCCTTGATCCCGCGCAAGCCTGGCAGGGCGGTGCGGCGTCAGCATTCGTGTGAACGCCCCCCGGCAAGAGGACACACATGAACTCCGACTTCACTTTTCCGCTGGCGCTGTGCAAGGCGCAGTACGGCATCTGGCTGCACTCGCTTGAAATGTTCGAGACGATCGGATCGCGCATCCTGCAGGACGGCATCGCACTGACCCGCGCCGAGACGGATGCCGTCATGCGGGCCGAGGACTGGCGGGCGTTGGCTATGGCGCCGATGCATGCGTTCCGGCGCTCGGACACGGACGGTGTTTCCCACACGCCACCGGTAGCCATCGAGGCCACACCATCCCGGCGGGCCGTGGTGAACGACGCCCTGCGCACCCTGCACGGGGCGTTGGCCGCGGCACCCTCCGCACGCCGGCTGCAAGCCGGTCGCAAGGCGGCCACAACGCGGGGGAAAGCGTGACGTTCTCGACCATCTCCGTGCACCTCGACCACACCGAGCGGTGCGAGGTCCGAACCCGTCTGGCGGCGCGGATCGCCAGGCTGCATCGCAGCCACCTCATGGGCATCGTGCCGACCGGCCTGCCAGCCGCGTGCGACCCGGTGCCGCCGCCTGCTTGCACGGAAGAGACGGCCAATGTGCTTGTCGAGGCCTCCCTGTACCTGCGCAGGCGGGCGGAAACCGTCGCGCACGTGTTTCACAGCCGGCTCGCGGGCCCGACCCCGCTGTCTTGCGACGCTCGGCTGGTGAATGGCGAGCCCGCGCAGGCCGTCGTCCATCTTGGGCGGGCCAGCGACCTGATCGTCGTGGGGCAGGCGGACGAGGTCGCAGCCGTGGGCGATGCGGTGCGCCGGCTGCCCGAGGAAGTCATGCTGAATGCGGGCCGGCCCGTTCTCATCGTTCCGCGTACGGGCCGCATTGCGGGAGCCCTGGGCAGGATCCTCGTGGCATGGGACGGGAGCAGGGAGGCGTCGATCTCGCTGCGCGGTGCGATGCCGCTGCTGCGCAAGGCGGCCCACGTCACGCTGCTTTCCCTCTTGCGGAACGGCGACGCGGACTCGGCGCATGCGCCAGACCCCTCTGAAATGAGCGGCTGGCTGCTGCGGCACGGCGTCCAGGCCAATGCCGAGCACCTGGTGACGTCGCTGCGTTTCGCCGATGCCCTGCTGGACCGCGCCGAGGCGCTCGGGAGCGAACTGCTCGTGATGGGCGGCTACGGCCATGCCCGCGTGCACGAACGCATGCTGGGCGGTGTGACACGCAGTGTGCTCATGCAGGCCAACCTTCCTGTCCTGATGGCGCACTGACGCACGCGGCTACAGCAGCCCCTGGTTGGCGGCCGCGATCACCGCATGCGCACGCGTGCGCACCTGCAGCTTGTGGCAGATGTTCTTCATGTGGGCGCAGACCGTCCGCCCGCTGATCGAAAGATGGCGGGCGATGTCCCCTGTGACATGGCCTTCGGCAACGAGCCGGAGCACCTCGCG
>NZ_FNOL01000026.1:0-93974 GCF_900106655.1 Variovorax sp. YR634 | reverse complement strand
TAGCTGTCGCCGAGGTTGCCGGTGAGCAGGCCGCCGATCCAGTGCCAGTAGCGTGTCCACGCCGGCAAGTCGAGGCCCAGCTTGGTGGCCAGCGCTGCGACGGCTTCAGGAGAGGCATCCGGTCCCATCAGCATCTGCGCTGCATTGCCCGGAAGAATCTCCAGTACCAGGAACACGATGATGGATGCGCCCACCAGGGTGCCGATGAGCGTCAGTGTGCGTTTCAGCAGGAACAGGCCCATTTCAGTGACTCCGCTCTGCGTTGTGTCGTTGGGTGTTCTTGTTCAGGGCGAGTGCGAATGACACCGGGTACTCCTCTCCGCGAATGTCCCCCGCCTTCGGCTCCTCCTTTATTTCACTGCGGGGAGCACCCGGTGCCATTCGCACATGAGCGCGCCTTGAACAAGAGCGAGATTTCATGCCGAGATGCAGCTAGCAATCGCGCGGCCGACGTCCACAGTCGAAGCAGTGCCGCCCATGTCGCGAGTACGCGGACCTTCGCTCAGCACAGTCTCGATGGCCGAGATCACCGCAGCCGAAGCCTCTGCGTACACGGGGTCGTTGTTGCCCAGATGGTCGAGCATCAGCGCGGCCGACCAGATCTGGCCGATCGGATTGGCGATGCCCTTGCCCGCGATGTCGGGCGCCGAACCATGCACCGGTTCGAACAGTGAGGGGAATTTGCGTTCGGGGTTCAGGTTGGCCGAGGGCGCGATGCCAATGGTGCCGGTGCAGGCCGGGCCCAGGTCGGAGAGGATGTC
Organism: Variovorax sp. YR634; assembly: GCF_900106655.1. Taxonomy (NCBI): domain Bacteria; kingdom Pseudomonadati; phylum Pseudomonadota; class Betaproteobacteria; order Burkholderiales; family Comamonadaceae; genus Variovorax; species Variovorax sp. YR634. The sequence goes on along the minus strand of NZ_FNOL01000026.1, from coordinate 93,213 downwards.
TCCGAACAGGTTGGAAGCCACCACCACGTCGAACCAGTCGGGGTGCTGCACGAAATGCGCGCACAGGATGTCGATGTGGTACTTGCTCGTCGCCACGTCGGGGTAGCGCGTGGCGATCTCGGCCAGGCGCTCGTCCCAATAGGGCATGGTGATCGAGATGCCGTTCGACTTGGTGGCGGCCACCAGGTTCTTGCGCTTGCGGCGATTGGCGAGCTGGAACGCGTAGTCGATGATGCGGTCCACGCCGGTGCGGGTGAACACAGCCTCCTGGATTGCCATCTCGCGCGGCGTGCCTTCGAACAGGCGCCCACCCACCGAGGTGTACTCGCCCTCGGTGTTCTCGCGCACCACCAGAAAGTCGATGTCACCGGGCTTGCGGTGCGCCAGCGGGCCAGGCACGCCGGGCATCAGGCGCACGGGGCGCAGGTTCACGTACTGGTCGAAGTCACGGCGGATCTTGATGAGCAGGCCCCACACGGCGATGTGATCGGGCACCTTGTCGGGCGCACCCACCGCACCGAAATAGATCGCGTCGTGGCCCTGAATCTTGTCGGCCCAGTCGGCCGGCATCATCAGGCCGGTGCGCACATAGTGGTCGGAGCCCCAGTCGAAGTGGTCGTACGAGAAATCGATGCCGAAGCGGCGACCGACCGCATCGAGTACGCGCAACCCTTCGGGCATGACCTCGACGCCGATGCCGTCTCCGGGAATGACGGCAATCCTGTGCTTTTTCTGCATTGACTCAACCTGTTCCAAGTTCGTTTCGTTCGGTGCACCAGCGCTCGTGAGGCAGGGCTTGCCAAAAAATTCTAGAAGCGAGAACTGGGCCTGAAGAGGGGGTTGGCACTCAAATGGTGTTGACAAAATCAGAAGGCAAAGCGGAATGCCTTCGCAGGGGATTCCGAGAATTCCCCGTCATTAAATTGACTTTGACTTCAGAAAATTAGAAGGCGACAAGCATCCGCGACCGACCGCTTGCCGGCTCCGACAACCGGTTCATGAAGGTTTTCTGAAGCCCTCGGCGCGGGCGTGCCGGATACTCCACGCGCTTGCGATGCGCTCCGCAGAGACCGCCGCCTGGAGGACCATGAATCTTTTGCCTGTCGCCATGACGGCGCTTGCCCGGCGCTGGAAGCGGTGGTTGCAGCCCTCGCTGCTGCGGCGCTTGCTGCTGGCGCAGACCGCGGTGGTCGTGCTGCTGTGGGGCGCCATCCTGGCGCTGTTCCTGTACGACTCCAACCGCGTGACGGATCTGGTGCGCTACGACAAGATCTTCGATAGCGTCATCACGATTGCGCAGAACCTCGCGGCCGACCCCGCCCGTCAGCAGGAGGCCCTGAAGGCCTTCGACATGGCGCTGCTCGAAACCTCGGGTGACTTCAGTTCGGAGACGGACAAGGCGCCCGTCATGCAGGTGTGGCAGCGGGGGCGGCTCATCTTCAACTCCACAGCTGCCGCGCCGGTCATGCAAACGGCAGTGCCGGGTCGGGTGGAGAACGTGCGCGTCGGCGAGCGCATGTGGCGCGCGCGCATGATGACTTCGCCGGGGCTTGACACCCGCGTGCTGCTGGCCGAGCCGAAAGTCCTGCGTTTCAGCGTCACCGTCGACCACCGCAGCTACTACCTGCTGCCGCTGGCCATCAGCCTGCCGTTTCTCGTCTTTCCGGCGTGGCTGTCGGTGCTGTTCGCGCTGCGGCCCTGGCGGCAGGTAACGCAAGAGACTGCCGAGCGTGGCCCGGCCGACCTGACGCCGCTGAGCTTCGAACCGCGGCACAAGGAGCTGCAGCCGCTGGTGCGCAGCATCAACGGCCTGCTGCGCAGCGTGCGCGACCGGGCATCGCGCGAGCGCGTGCTGATCGCCGATGCAGCGAATGAACTGCGCACGCCGCTCGATGCGATGCGCGTGAATGTCGAAGCGCTGAAGGAACAGACCGCCGACGCGGGCCAGCGCGAACTCATGATCAACCTGCTGCGCAGCAACGACCGCGCCGCGCGGCTGGTGGGCCAGCTGGAGCAGTTGATGCGCAGCGACGAGATGCCGCAGGACGCGGTGCCCATGCGGCTCGCGTTCGATGCGCTGGTGCAGGAGCGCATCCCGTTCGTGGAGGACCTTGCACGCGTGCGCGGCATCGGGCTGGACTTCGTGTCCGAAGGCGCGGTGCTGGTGTTCGGCGAACGCGAGAGCCTGATCTCGATGGTGAGCAATCTCATCGAGAACGCCATCAAGTACAGCCCGGATGGCGGCACTGTCACCGTGCGCGTTGCGTGCGAACCGGAATCGTCGAAGGCCGTGCTGCGCGTGACGGACCAGGGGCCTGGCATTCCGCCGGAGCTGCGCGAGCGCGTATTCGACCGCTTCTTTCGCAACCCGGACCAGACGCAGTCGGGCAGCGGACTGGGGTTGGCGATCGTTCGCTCGGTGCTGAACAAACATGGCGGCCGGATCGAACTGGCAGCCGGTGAAGACGGGAGCGGCCTGCTCGCGACCGTGTGGCTTCCGTTGTCGACGGGCTGACAGGGCCTTGCGTCCCCCGTACCATGGCCCGATGCGAACACTCCAACTCCCCACCGGCGGCGAGATGCCGGTCCTCGGTCTCGGCACCTGGCGCATGGGCGAAAACGCGGGGCATCGCGCGGCCGAAGTGAAGGCGGTGCGCGAGGCCATCGAGCTCGGCTACCGCCTCATCGACACCGCCGAGATGTACGGCGAAGGCGGCGCCGAAACCGTCTTGGGCCAGGCCATCGGCGAGGCCTTGCGTGCGGGCGACGTGCGGCGTGAAGAGCTTTTCGTCGTCAGCAAGGTCTACCCGCACAACGCCAACAGGCGCGGCACGCGCGATGCCTGCGAGCGCAGCCTGAAGCGGCTGGGGCTCGACGCCATCGATCTCTACCTGCTGCACTGGCGCGGCAGCCATCCGCTGAGCGAGACGGTCGCGGCAATGCATTCGCTGGTGGCAGACGGGCGCATAGCCCACTGGGGCGTGAGCAACTTCGACACCGACGATATGGAAGAGCTGGCGCAGGCCGTGGGCGATGGCCCGGAGTGCGCGGCCAATCAGGTTTACTTGTCGCTCGGCGAGCGCGGCCCGGAGTTCAGCCTGCTGCCCTGGCTGCGCGAACATGGCATACCGCTGATGGCCTACAGCCCGATCGACCAGGGCGCGCTGGCCGAAGACGATGGGCTGGGCGAATTGGCCGAGCGGCTCGGCGTGACGGCCGCGCAACTGGCGCTGGCTGCGGTGATCGCGCGGCCCGGCGTGGCGGCGATTCCGAAGGCGGTGCGCAGCGCGCACCTGAAGGAGAACCTGGCGGCAGCGGAGTTGAAGCTCGATGCGGCAACTCTCGAAGAACTCGACCGATTGCACCCACCGCCGCGGCGCAAGGGGCCGCTGGCGATGATCTAGCAAAGGCTCAGTGGGCCTCGGCCTGCTTGGCCGCAGCAATCACGGCCTGCTCGTCGTGCTTTGCACCATTGAGGAACAGGTTCAGCAGCACAGCCGCAATCGACGCCAGCAAGATGCCCGACTCGATCAGCGAGTGAATGGCATGCGGCATCCACTGCTTGAAGTTGGGCGCGATCAGCGGAATCATGCCGACGCCGATCGACACCGCGACGATCATCGCGTTGTGGCGATTAGTCTTGAAGTCCACGCCCGACAAAATGCGGATGCCGGTGGCCGCGACCATGCCGAACATCACGAGGCCCGCACCGCCGAGCACCACCGTGGGCAGCGACTCGACCAGCGCGGCCATCTTCGGCAGCAGGCCCAGCACGATCAGGATCGCGCCGCCGGCCACGCACACATAGCGGCTCTTGATGCCGGTGACGGCCACGAGGCCCACGTTCTGCGAGAAGCTGGTGTACGGAAAGGTGTTGAAGATGCCGCCGATCAGCGTGCCCAGGCCGTCGGTGCGCAGGCCGCGGGCCAGGTCCTTCTGGCTGATCTTGCGGTCGGTCATTTCACCGAGCGCGAGGAACATGCCGGTCGATTCGATCATCACCACGATCATGATGAGGGTCATCGTCAAGATCAGGATCGGGTCGAACTGCGGCATGCCGAAGTGAAAGGGCAGCACGATGTCGACCCACGCAGCCTTGCCCACTTTCTCGTAAGTCATGAGTCCGGTGATCGAGGCCACCACGGCGCCGATCACGATGCCGAGCAGCACCGAGATGTTGGCGATGAAGCCCTTGGCGTACTTGACGATCAGCAGGATCGACACCAGCACCAGCGCAGCCACGCCGAAGCCCGACAGGTCTGCGTACTTGGGGTTGGGCACGGTGGGCATGATCGCGAAGCCCTTGGGCACGGCGGGAATGGAGCTGCCGGGCGAAGTCACTTCGGCCAGCCACTTTGCATAGACCGGGTCGACCAGCGCGGGCGCCGTCGGGCCCACGGGGTTGCCGAAGATCCAGTTGATGCCTACGCGCATCAGGCTGATGCCGATGACCGCGATGATGGTGCCGGTGACCACTGGCGGAAAGAAGCGCAGCATTCGGCTCACCAGCGGCGCGATCAGTATCGACACCACACCCGCGCCGATGATGGCGCCGAACAGCAACTGCGCGCCGTTCTGGCCGGGGTTGGCATTGGCGATGGCGACCATCGGCGCGACCGACGCGAAAGTCACGCCCATCATCACCGGCAGCTTGATGCCGAAGAACTGCGTGGCGCCCAGCGCCTGGATCAGCGTGGCGATGCCGCAGCAGAAGAGGTCGGCCGAGATCAGCAGCGCGACCTCGTCGGGCGTGAGCTTGAGCGCGCGTCCGACGATCAGCGGCACCGCGACGGCGCCCGCATACATCACCAGCACGTGCTGCAGGCCGAGGGCCGCGAGCTTGCCCGAAGGCAGGCGCTGGTCCACGGGATGGACTGTTGAGAGAGAACTGTCGGCCGTCATCGTTGGGCTCCTGCTGCGGCGAGAAGGAAGGTGGGCGACACGGCTTGGCATGCGCACACCCCGTTGTGTACGCCAAACTGTATACAACTTATGCAACAATTCAGACTCTGGAAAACCCGCATCCGCGCAGGGGCCTCGCCGGGTGGTCAAGGCCGCAAGACTGTCGCCGGCCGCCGGGACCATCGACGCATGAATCCCTGCGCTATGCGCGCGGCCGGGCCTCGCGCACCGTGAGGCCCGAGGCCGCCTGCTTGGCATCGTGCTTCGCAATGGCCGCTTCGCTCGCCACATCCTCGGCATGGCTGAACATTCCCGGCGGAATGCGCACCGCGCCGATGGACAGCGTGGAGAAGGGCGTGAACCGGACCACGCCATGCCGGTCCTCGCCTTCGATGCCACCGGACTGTCTTTCCGCTTCGTCGTAGAGGCCGGGCGCCTGCCGGTTGAAGTCGTCGATCAGAGCGGTGCAGCGCCGGTGCCAGTCAGGGCTCTGGAACAGCACCAGGAAGTCGTCGCCGCCGATGTGACCGACGAAGTCGCGATGGGCGTCTGCATGCTGCGTCGCCAGTCGCGCGAGCAGCAAAATCATTTCGTCGCCGCGCCAGTAGCCGTAGTGGTCGTTGAACACCTTGAAGTTGTTCAGGTCGGCATAGCAGGCAGCAAAGTCGGCACCGCTGTCGAGCAGGCGCGCGATATGGATGTTGATGGGTATGTTGCCCGGCAACGAGGTCAGCGGATTGGCGTGCCGGGCGGCCTCGATGCGCGCCTCGGTCACGGCGCGCACGAGCTGGTCGCCCGTGCCCAGGCCGACGTAGCGCTTCTTCTCCGTGACGATGAAACCTTCGCTCAGGTAGCGCTGGTCTTCAGACATCAGGATGCCGAGCAGGCTCTCGACGTTCTCCTCGCGCTCCACGATGCGCGGGGTGCTGCTGCCGTAGGCCAGGCAGGGGCGGCGGCCGTGGACCTCGCGGAAGTACATCCGCGCGTAGTCGTTCATGAACGACTGCCGGTTGATCAGCGAGACGGGGGTGCCCTTGTCGACCACGGCGAGCGCATGCAGCTCGGGGTGCTTCTGGAAGATTGCGGAGACCTCGTCGATCGGCGTCTGCGGGCTGAGCGCAGGCGCCTGGATGACCGACAGGCTGCGCAGCACGTTGGGCTGCGACGGTTGCGACGCGTGCGGCATCACGGCGATGCGGGTGTCGCGGATGGTGGCCGCCATGGGCTCGGGCAGCGCCGGCTGCAGCGCCGGCGCCGGCCGGCCGAACAGGTAGCCCTGGCCGTGGGCAATGCCGAGGTCGCGCAGCACGTGCAGGTCCTTCGCGTCTTCCACGCCCTCTGCAATGAGCTCGGTGCCCAGCGCGTTGCCGAAGCCGACGATGGCGCGCACCAGCGCCACGCTCTGCGGGCTGTTGGCGATGCCCTGGGTCAGCAGCTTGTCGATCTTCACGAAGTCTGGCTGCAGGTCTTTCCAGCGCCGCAGGTTGGAATGGCCTTCGCCGAAGTCGTCGAGCGCAACACGTGCGCCCAGCGCATGCAGCGCCTCGACCGCACGCCCAAGCGCCTCGGGGCTGCCGGTGGCCCGCTGCTCGGTGAGCTCCACGGTCACGTCGCGGGCACTGACGTTGTGGTGCGCGAGCATGCGTTCGAGCCAGCACGCCGTGCCCGCGCCGCCCATGGCCGCGACCAGCGCGTCGGCGCTCATGTTCACGAACAGCCTGCCCGCATCGGGCAGGCGGCCCCACTGGGCGAGGATGACTTCCACGCACAGCAGCTCGAACTCGATCAACCGCGACTCGGCCGCGGCTAGTGCAAGCAGCGCCTGCGGGCTGTGGAGCGGAGTGCCGGTCGGTCCGCGAATGAGGGCTTCATGGCCGAAGACCGTGCCCTTGCGCAGATCCACGATGGGCTGGAAGAAGGGCGAGATCGCAGGAGGCGAGGCAGGGGTGGCGTTGGGCCGGGTTTGCCGGGGCATGCTGTGGAAGTTGTTCGTCGGCGGCGATCGCGCACGGGAAAAACGCGTAAGCCATTCGGGCTACAGCATGACGCAGTTGTGTGACAGCCGCACCGGCCCTGCCGGCCGTGTGGGGTCAGGCGAGCAGCGCCTTGACCAGATCGAGCTGGCGGTCGGGCTTTTCGGTGCCGAGTTCGAGGCTGGACTCGATGCGCTCCAGGTGGTCGATCATGCTCGTCACGGCTGCCTCCACGTCGCCCTTGCGGCACAGGCGCAGGAAATCGGCGTGCTCGTCCGACGAGCAATGCGGGTCGTTCGACGAGTGGTAGAGCATCGCAATCAGCGAGCTGCGCGCGACCAGTTCACGCACCAGCTCGGCCAGCGTGCGGTTGCCGGTGGCCTCGGCCAGCGCCACGTGGAAGTCGCCCAGCAGCTTCTCGCGCACAGTGCCCGTGGTGGTGGTCTGGCGCAGTGCGGTGCGCTCGAACTTGATGTGCTGCTCCAGCACCTGGTAGTCGCGCGGCCGCGCGGCGGCGATGAACAGGCGCACCACTTCGCTTTCGAGGATGCGGCGCACCGCGAACACCTCGCGGGCCTCTTCCACCGAGGGCTGGCAGACGAAGGCGCCCTTGTCGGGAATCATCTCGATGAGCTTGTCCTTCGACAGCATCAGCAGCGCGGCGCGCACCTTGGTGCGGCTCACCGAATACACGCGGCCCAGCGCTTCTTCGCGCAGCCAGGTGCCGGGCGGCAGGCGCTTCTCGACGATCGCGGTGGCGATGTCGTTGGCGATGCTTTCGATGGAGCTGTTCTTGTCGGCTGCAGCCACGCCGTTCTCGTCCGGAACGGCGGTGGCAGGGGAAGCGGAGGGTTTGGAACTGGCGCGGGGCATGCGCGGATTGTGGCCTAGCGCGGGAGAGTGAAGCCCTCGAGCGCACCAATGATGGGCTTGGGCAGGGGCTTTGCCAGCTCCCCGCGCTTGCTGGTGCGCAGCTTCAGGGCAACGAGCGATTCGATCAGCTTGGTGCCCGCGGCCACGCCGTCGATCACGGGCACGCCGAGCACCTGCTCGATGTGCGCGCACAGGTCGGTCATGCCGGCGCAGCCGAGCACGATGCAGTCGGAGCCGTCTTCTTCGAGCGCGCGCCGGCATTCGTCGACGATGCGTTCCCGCGCGCCCGAGCCCGGCTCTTCCAGTTCGAGCACGGGCAGTTCGCAGGCGCGCACGTTGGCGCAGAAGCGCTCCATGCCGTAGATCTCGGCCAGGTGCCAGGCCTGGCCCATGGTGCGGCCCAGGGTGGTCACCACGCTGAAGCGGCTGCCGATCATGCTGGCCAGGTGCATGGCGGCCTCGGCGATGCCCACCACCGGGCCGCGTGCCAGCTCGCGCGCGGCCTTCAGGCCCGGGTCGCCGAAGCAGGCGATCACGTAGCCGTCGATGCCGTCGCGCTCGCCCGAAGCGATCTCCTGCAGCAAGCCCGGCACGGCCAGCGCCTCGTCGTAGTGGCTTTCGATGGAGACCGGCCCCATGGCCGGGCTCACGGCCACGATCTCGGTGCCGGCATGCGCCACCGCGCGGGCGCAGGCGCCGATCTTCTCGGTCATGCTCCAGGTGGTGTTGGGATTGATGATCTTGATGCGCACGGCGCGGTCCCTTTCTTTCTCTTTCAGTTCAAGTCTTGCTGTTGCGGTTCAGCAGGGCATAGAGGACGAAGCCCAGGCCCATGCCGATGAACCAAGCATAGTTGGCGCCACCGCGCAGCGCAGGCACCATCACGCACAGGATCGGCACGAGGGCGGACGGCACCAGCGCCTGGATCGCCTTCGGGTTGTAGCCGCCGCTGTACCAGTATTCGCCCTTGGGGCTCATCGTGTAGAGCGCGTCCACGTCGATGCGCTGCTTGCGCACGATGTAGTAGTCGGCAATCAGGATGCCGAACAGCGGGCCGATGAACGAACCCAGCACGTCGAGCGTGTAGTGAATGACCTCGGGGCTGTTGTAGAGGTTCCACGGCGTGAGAAACACCGAGCCCACCGCGGCGATCATGCCGCCCGTGCGCCAGCTGATGTGCTGCGGCGCCACGTTCGAGAAGTCGAAGGCCGGCGAGACGAAGTTGGCCACGATGTTGATGCCGATGGTGGCGATCATGAAGGTCAGCGCGCCCAGCACCACGGCGGTGGTGCTGTCGATCTTGCCCACGGTGTGCACCGGATCGGTGATGAGTTCACCAAACACGGGCAGCGTGGCGGCGGTGGTGATGACGGTCAGCAGCGAGAAGAACACGAAGTTCACCGGCAGGCCCCAGAAGTTGCCCTTCTTCACCGCGTCGAAGCTCTTGCCGTAGCGCGAGAAGTCGCCGAAGTTGAGCATCGGGCCGCTGAAGTAGCTCACCACCAGCGCAATGGCCGAGAGCATCACGGGCAGCGCGTCCCAGCCCTGGAACTTGATGCCGCCCAGGTTCAGGTCGATGTTGCTCCAGCCGGCCTTCCACACCAGCCAGCCGCAGAGCACGGCCATCACCACGTACACCGCCGGGCCGGCCCAGTCGATGAACTTGCGGATGGCATCCATGCCGCGCCAGAACACGAAGGCCTGCAGCACCCACATGACCATGAACGCGACCCAGCCAAGCGCCGAGAGGCCGACGAAGCCGTACTGCGCGACATCGGCATACGGCGCGAGGCCCGGGGCCATGTGCAGCGCCAGCACCATGAACGCCGCCGAGGCAAGGTACGTTTGCACGCCGTACCAGGCCACCGCGATCAACCCGCGGATGATGGCCGGAATGTTCGCGCCCAGCACGCCGAAGGGCGCGCGGCACACCACGGGGTAGGGCACACCCGTCACCTGGCTGGGCTTGGCCACCAGGTTGCAGAAGAACTGCACGATCACGATGCCCACCAGCAGCGACACCAGCACCTGCCAGCTCGACAGGCCCAGCGCGAACAGGCTGCCGGCCGTGATGTAGCCGCCCACGCTGTGCACGTCGGACATCCAGAAGGCAAAGATGTTGTATTGGCCCCAGGTCTGCTTCTTCAGCGGAGCGAGGTCTTCGTTGGTCAGGCGCGGGTGGTAGCCGGGCTTGATGAGGGCGTTCGATTCCGCGTTCGGCGCAATGCCTGCTTCGCTTGCCCCCGCGGGGGCCTGGCTGACGACTGTGCTCATGGTCTTTCCTCGTGCGAGTGGGGTGGATTGAGTACGTGCTTTTCGGATGCGTTATTTGTATACAAAAAATGCACTCAATCAAGACCATTCGGGGAATCATATATCCGTAGATTCCCTGATGCGCTGTAGACGCAGGTGAGAAAAACGCGGGCCGAAGCCAGGCGCGCGTCGGCCCCGGCCCGGCAGGCTTGCACAGCCTTGGGAGCGGGTGGTGCCCGTCTGCGGCGGCGAACGGCCGCAGGGAGGAGATTGCTCAGTACAGGCTGTAGTGGTAGTCGTAGCTGCGCAGCCGAAGCCGTGGCTTGCGCGGTTCATCGAAATGAAGCTGCAGCAGATTGCGCGGGTGGGCAGTGTCCACCAGCAGCTGGTTTTCGGACTCGGGCGAGCCCGCCTGCGACAGGGCGAGGCGTTTGAACACGTTGGTCAGAGCGGATTCGGCGTCCTGTGGCTTGTACTCGTCGTCCAGCAGCAGTCCGGGTTCGGCGATGTGTTCCTGGTGGAGCCAGTACCAGACTCCTTCATTCGGTATCGCGGGCCGGGCGCCGGAGTTGCCTTCGTCTGCCGGGGTGTTGGGCGGCTCCCCGGGAGCGACGCCATCCGGGTCCCAGGCCAGGGCGCCGAGGCCGTCGCCGATCTCCACGAACACGGCCACGCTGCGCTGGTAGCGTGCAAGGACGGCGGGGGGCAGCAAGGTGTTCAGGGACTGGTTGCCACCGCCGAGAGCATGGCCGCCCAAGCCCGTCAGCAGGTCGATGGGCGTCTGCAGGCGGTGGGGAGGCAGGAAGTACGAGTTTCCGATCTCGACGTTTGCCCCACCCAGCACTTCGCGCAGCAGCGCGGGCAACCGGACGTTCAGGCGCGTCTCCGATTCGAGGAGTGCTGCTTGCGCGGTGATGCCGGCAGGCAAGTGCGGCTCGCCCACCTCTACCAGCCTGGACAGATGGGCAAAGGCCCGGACCCGGTCGATCAGGGGCTGGCTCTGGTCGTAGAGCGGATGGGAGACAGGGGCCAGGTCGAGCACGGCGCACCGCTTCTTGAATGATGTGGCTCGCCCTTGCGCGTCGACATGCGATCCGCGCAGTTCGAAGCGCTGGAGTCCGGCGGGCAGATCGAAGACCACCGCAGGGAGCTTCTTCAGTCCGGGCAGCACTGCCTTGTGCTCCAGCCGGGCGACAGTCCTGCCGTCAATCAGCACATCGGCGTTCACCTGCTCGCCTGCGGCGAGCCAGGGGTGGATTCCGGCCTTGCCGTTCTTGGCCCCCTGCGGCATCGCCTGCGCAGGAGCGCTCTTGCCGAAAATCCGCAACAGCCCCGTCCACAGCCCGGCCAGAGGTGATCGCGGTTGCTGGTGGACATGAACGGCAGGAGAGGGAGGAGTCGATGGCATCTTCGCTGTGGATTCAGGAGTTCAATCCCCGCAGTGTCGCCCGACTGATGCATCGAAATTGGTGTGGCTCACAAGAAAAATATATCGCTTTCGATAATGAGGGCCGCTGCCTAAAGTTGCGCCCATCCCACCCCTTGATCCGATGGAAAGCCCATGAGCAGCACCAGCACCCGCATCCCGTTTCATCTCGCGTTCCCCGTGCGCGACATCGCCGAAGCGCGCGCCTTCTACGGCGACCTGCTGGGATGCCCCGAAGGCCGCAGCGCGCCCGAATGGGTCGACTTCGATTTCTACGGCCATCAGATCGTGGCGCACCTGGCGCCCGACGAATGCGGCCACCACCAGAGCAGTTCGGTCGACGGTCACGACGTGCCGGTGCGTCACTTCGGCGCGATCGTTCCCATGGACCAATGGCAGGCCATGGCCGACAAGCTCATCGCTCGCCAGACCAAGTTCGTCATCGAGCCCTATATCCGGTTCAAGGGCGAGCCCGGCGAGCAGGCGACGATGTTCTTCCTGGACCCTTCCGGGAACGCCATCGAGATGAAGTCGTTCGCGGACTTGAGCTCGCTTTTCGCCCGCTGAACGGGCAATGGCCCATGGGTCGCGGGGGCGCTGGCGCCCTGTGCGTGCGCGCCTTTAAGATGCGCTCGCCCGCCGCGGTCGCCGACCGCGCGTTGACGCAACAGAGTCGCGCCCATGCTCCAACTTCTCTCCGATCCCCAGGTCTGGATTGCCTTCGCCACGCTGACCGCGCTGGAGCTGGTGCTCGGGATCGACAACATCATCTTCATCTCGATCCTGGTCGACAAGCTGCCGCTGGCCCAGCGCGAATTCGCACGGCGCATCGGCCTTTTCATGGCCATGTTCATGCGCATCGGCCTGCTGCTGGTGCTGGCATGGATCGTCGGGCTGGTGAAGCCGCTCTTCGTGGTGTTCGGCCAGGAGATCTCGGGCCGCGACCTGATCCTGATCCTGGGCGGGCTGTTCCTGATCTGGAAGAGCACGAGCGAGGTTCACCAGTCGCTGGAAGGCGAACACGAGCACAAGCAGAGCACGGCCAAGGCGACCTTCGCCTCGGTGATCCTGCAGATCATGGTCATCGACCTGGTGTTCTCGCTCGATTCGATCATCACCGCGGTCGGCATGGTGGACGACGTGCGCGTCATGATCGCGGCGGTGATCGCCTCGGTGCTGCTCATGATGCTGTTCGCCGGGCCGATCGGCCGCTTCGTCTCCAACCATCCCACCATCAAGATGCTGGCGCTGTCCTTCCTGGTGGTAGTGGGTGTCGTGCTGGTTGCCGAAGGCTTCGAGCATCACGTGCCCAAGGGCTACGTGTACTTCGCAATGGCTTTCTCGCTGAGCGTGGAAATGCTCAACATCCGCATGCGCAAGAAGTCGGCGAAGCCCGTGGTGCTGAATCCGCCCCACATACCGGGCGATTGAGGGGCCGAGCCGGTCAAGTCGGCACTACGCCGAACGTCGGCGAGTCGGTGCCGTCGCGTCGACCGCATCGCGCAGGCATTGGGCGAAGTGCGCCACCACGGGCGGACTGGCCCGGGGCTTGCGATGAAGCAGCCCGATCTCGCGATGGAAAGTGAACTCGCCCAGCGGGACGATGCGCACCCCCGCAGGCATCGGAAGATGCGCCTCGACCAGCGGCACAAGCGCCACGCCCAGGCCCCTGGAGGCCAGATGAATCAACCCGGGGATCTCGTCGATCTCGATGGCGTCGTTGACCGAAAGGCCTTCCCGGCGCAGAAACGCCTCGACCATCCGCCCTCCGAACGAAGCCCTGTCGTAGCGAAGGAACGGCTGTTCCTGGATCAGCGCCCGCCAGTTCTTCGTTGCAGGCAAGGCCTTGGGCACGACCAGCACAAAGGGCTCCTGCACCAATGCCTGCCACGTCAGGTCGGGAGGCATTCCGAAGGGCGGGCGGATGATCACGGCCGCATCGATCTTGCCGGCGTCCAGGTCGTCCATCAGGCGCATCGAGACGCCGGGCGACACATGCACGCGCACAAGGGGGAATGATTTACGCAGCTGCTCGAGCGCACGCGCGAGCAGCGTAGGCTGCGCCGAGGCAATCGAGCCGATGCGAAGGAGCCCCCGGGTGGCGTCGTCGTGAGGAAGTTCGCCGAGCTTGGCGAACAGGGCGCAGATTTCTTCCGCCCGCGGCAAGGTCGTCTGGCCCGCGACGTTCAAGGTGGCCGATCGGCCCGTCCGGTCGAAGAGTTCGAAGCCCAGGGCCTCTTCGAGCCGCTTCATCTGGCTGCTCACTGCCGATTGCGTGAGGCCGATGCGGTCGCCGGCTGCCGCGAAGGTGCCGAGCTTGCACACCGCAATGAAGGTCTTGAGTTCGTTGATCACGCCTGGAGCATCGCAAACATCGATGCTCGGGTCAATCGAGCTTCAACAGAAGTGATGGATGCCTGGCCGTCCAACGGGCATGGGCTATTCTTCGCACCCTTCAAAGCAGGTCCCCGCCTCGCACCGATCGATGCCTTCCATCAAATTCCGCTCGCGGCTCTCGCTGGCCTTCGCGGCGCTCGTTGCGCTGGTCTGCGTGCAGGCAGCCTTCATCTACCTGGGCTCCGAGCGCGTCACCTTCTATGCGCAGCACAGCCGGTTGGCGAGCGACATCCAGTCCGATCTGCTGGAGCTGTCCGCCAACAAGCAGCGGCTGCGGGTCTGGGCCTCGCAGCGGCTGATGAATGGCGACGCACCCATCGAGTCGCGCGACCGCTGGCTGGCCGGCATGCGCTCCAGCGCAGCCAGCCTGCGGGACCTGACGCAGCGCGACCTGGCCTGGTGGACCACCGTGACCTCGGCGCGGGGGACACAGGTGCCCGAGGCGGTGACCCAGCTGGCGGCCAGCATCGACCTGCTCGATGCCAACATCGCCGCGGTCCAGGATCGCCTGCTGCAGCTCACGCCCCTGCAGCCGGGAGCGGAGTTTTCGTCGGTGTGGCAGCAGATCAACCAGGTGTTCGACGTGACGCGCGGACGCGACCTGCGCGAACTCGTCAACGGCGCAATCGAGCGCCAGAAGCAGGCGGTGCCGGCCGCGCGCCTGGCCACCGAGCACGCCATCGAGGTGCTGCGCCTGCAGGCCATCGGCCTCGCTGTGTTGACCCTGGCAGCGGCGGTGCTGCTCGCCATTCGCCTGAACCGGCGGCTGCAGGCGCCCATCGCCAGCCTGCTGACCGGCACGCAGGCCTTGCAGGCGGGCCAGATGGACCATCGCATGGCGGTCGGCTCGGGTGACGAATTCGGCCAGGTGGCCGAGAACTTCAACGCCATGGCCGCCGAACTGCAGCAGCGCCGAAGCGATGCCGAAGCCGCGCGGCACAAGCTCGAAGAGGCAGTGGATGCGCGCACGGCCGAGTTGCAGACCGCGCACGTCACGCTGCAGAACATCGACCAGCGCCGCCGCCAGTTGTTTGCCGACCTGAGCCACGAGCTGCGCACGCCGGCCACCGCCATCCGCGGCGAGGCCGAGATCGCGCTGCGCGGCACCGACAAGCCACTGGCCGAATACAAGGAAACGCTGTCGCGCATCGTCGGCGGCGTGGAGCAGCTCGCGCGGGTGATCGACGACCTGATGCTGATCGCACGCGCCGAGGCCGATCAGCTCGTCATGCGGCAGGACCAGGTGGACCTCGGCCTGCTGGTCGGCGATGCCACCGAGCAGGCCGAGGCGCTGGGTGCGCTGCACGGCGTTGGGGTTCGCCTCGATGCCTCGCACGACGCACAGCCAGGGCTGCTCTACGTGCATGCCGATGCCGACCGGCTGCGCCAGGCCTTGGTGATCGTGCTCGACAACGCGGTGCGCTATTCGCGCTCGGGCGGCGAGGTCCGCATCGGCTGGCGTGAAGTCGACGGATGCGCGGAGATCGCGGTGCGCGACAAGGGCATCGGCATCGACGCCGACGAGCTGCCCACGGTGTTCCAGCGCTTCACGCGCGGCCAGCGCGCGCGGGCTCATCGGGTCGATGGCACCGGCATTGGCCTGTCGATTGCGCAGGCCATCGTTGTCGCGCACGAAGGCCGCATCGACATAGACAGCGAACCGTTCGTGGGCACGACGGTTCGCATCCGGCTGCCGCGCTTTGATGGCGCAGCCAGCCCCACAACGCCGGAGGCCGCATGAACAACATCCTCGTGGTCGAAGACGATCCGCGCGTGGCCGACTTTCTGCAGCGCGGCCTGCGCGCCGAAGGCTATGGCGTGCAGCTGGCGCGCACCGGCACCGAGGGCCTGGCATTGGCGCGCGGCGGTGAGCCAGCGCTGCTCATCCTCGACCTGATGCTGCCCGGCATCAGCGGCCTGGAGCTCTGCCAGACGATGCGCGCCGAAGGCCATCATGTGCCGGTGCTGATGCTCACGGCCATGAGCTCGCTGGAGGACAAGGTCAACGGCCTGCGGCTGGGCGCGGACGACTATCTGACCAAGCCCTTTGCCTTCGAGGAGCTGCTCGCGCGCATCGAGGCGCTGCTGCGGCGCGGACGCGAACAGCGCGTGAAAGCGAGCAGCCTGCAGGTGGCCGACCTCGTGCTGGACCGCGAACGCATGCAGGTCACGCGGGCCGGACAGCCGATTGCGCTGACGGCGAAGGAGCTGGCCTTCCTGGAGCTGCTGATGAGCGCGCCCGGCCGCGTCTACAGCCGCGAGCGCATCCTCTCGAACGTGTGGGGCACCAACGAGGACCCGCTGACCAATGTGGTCGACGTCTACGTGCGCCGCCTCAGGGCCAAGATCGACGAGGGCCACCCGCTCGCGCTGCTCAAGACCGTGCGCGGCTTCGGCTACCGGCTCGACGCGCAGGAGGCCTGAACAACTGGACGCCCGGGCGCGCGTTCATCCGTTGTTCATCTGCGCTTCAACCTGCGTTCATGGCCCGGCACGGGTCGTGTTCATCTCTGCGCCAGAGACTTGATTCCTGCCTCGCGAATGCGGTGCAGCGCCGGCAGACACCGGTGCTTCAACACTTTCACAACAAGGAATCTCCATGAAGAAAAGTCTCGTCACCAGTGCCGCCCTCGGCGTTCTTTCTCTCACTCTTGCCACCGGTGCGCTGGCCCAGGGTTCGGGCGCCGTTGCTTGTGCGCCGACCAATGAAGCGCAGATCGGCGCACTGTTCGACCGCTGGAACAACTCGCTGCGCACGCTGGACCCCGACAAGGTGGTCGCCAACTACGCACCCGACGGCGTGCTGCTGGCGACCGTGTCGAACCAGCCGCGCACCAACCCGGCGGAGATTCGCGACTACTTCGTCAAGTTCCTCAAGAGCGAGCCGCAAGGCACGATCGACAAGCGCATCGTCAAGATCGGCTGCAACGTGGCGCAGGACGTCGGAACCTACACCTTCCGCTTCAAGGATGGCGGCACGGTGCATGCCCGCTACACCTATGTCTACGAATGGGTGAACGGGCAGTGGCTGATCGCGCATCACCACTCGTCGGCGATGCCGGAGGCGCGCGCCGCGAAGAACTGATCGATGCGGGCGGGCTCCGGCTCGCTCGCTACAGCGCCGCGACCTTCACGAACACCGGGTTCGAGTAGAACCACAGGTCGCTGTAGTTGCGCACGTTGATCGCATTGAAGCGCGCCACGTTGTCGGTGCCGGTGGTCTGCGCATCGGGCAGCGGCTCACCGGCGGCGGTTTCGTTGGGCACGTCGGTGCCCAGGTTGGTGCCTCGCAGGCGGAAGTACTGGTTGTTGCCGGCCTTCACCGTGTAGCTCACAGAGAAGTAGCCATCGGCATCGAGCTTCCAGTCGTTGCGGGTGAAGCGCTTGAGCACGCGAGTCGACGGGTTGGTGTCGCGCGCATAGCCCGGCGTGCCCGCCAGCTCGGGGCCGGTCACGTCGCCGCCGATCAGGTCGATGTGGTCGACCACCGGCTTCACGTTGGCGAAGTTGCCGCTGCCGAGCTGGTATTCGAAGTTGTTGCGCTCGGGGCTCTTGAAGCGGATGGTGATCTTCAGGTCTTCGCCGGCCTTGGCCGTCACGTCCGAACCCATCTCGCCAGTACTTTTGGCGCTTTGCACCTTGAAGTCGAGTGCGTCGATCAGGCCGCCGTTCACAGCGAAGAGCTTGCCTGAGCGCAGGGCCGAGAGCAGCGACTTCGGATCCTTGACGTCGCCCCACAGGTGGTTCCTGGCGTATTCGCCCGGCGCGTAGCCGCTGCTGTACTGGCCTTGCGAGGTGGTGAAGTGGTAGTCGGAGTCGGCCACGTTCCAGATGTGGCGACCTTCGGACAGCAGCGCGTCCCAGGTGCCGCCGAGCTTGGCGACGAGGTAGTCCACGCCGCCGTAGGTGCGCGAGGGCAGGTTGGCCGGAATGTAGGCGCTGTTGTAGCCGCCGCGGTCGGGCTCCATCTGGTTGCCGACCATGCCTTCGAGCGAGAACACGATGTTCGGCGCGAGGTCGTTCATTTCGCGCAGCTGGGCGATCGTGTACTTGCCGGGGTTGCGCGAAGGATGGTTGATCTGCAGGTAGCTGGTGTCTGGATAGTTCTTCTTGAGCCAGGCGATAGCGGCGAGCGTCTCGGCGTGCGTGTCGTAGTTGACGCCGGCCTTCGGGCCCCAGGCGGTGACGTCGCCGGCCGGGAAGAGTGCGGCGGCCCGGTTGGTGAAGAGGTATTCGAACTGGCTCGCGGCCTTGAGCGCGGCATCCGACATGGGGTTGTCGGTCAGGATGCCGACGTTGCCGTGGTCGTGCGAGGGCATGTCCCATTCGAAGGACGCGAAGATCGTCTTGTCGGCATATTTGCCGCCGGCCTGCAGCGCCTTGATGCGCGGCACCTGGTACTTGGCCATGCCTTCCGAGAACGGAATCTGCGCCGGCAGCTTGGTGCCGTTGTTGTCGTAGGAGGACAGGCGCAGGTGGTCGGACAGCGCCGCCCAGTCGAGCCCGAACTGGTCGAAGGCCTTGGCCAGCACCTGGTCGAGCGTGGAAATCTGCTGCGTGTCGTCCGACTGGATCGTGTGGATGTGGAGGTCGCCCACGGTCCAGCGGCCTGGCGGCACCGACGGGCCTGGATCGGCCGCGGGAGCGGGGGCGGGGGCGGGCGCGACGGCCGCCGGGGTGCTGGGCGCCACGGGGAAGAAAGCCGGGCCGCTGGAGTCTCCGCCGCCGCAGCCGGCCAGCATGAGCGTGCCGATGGCGAGGGTGGAGAACAGCGTGCGGCGGAACGGGAGGGGCGTCGAGAGGGCGGTCGGAAGAATGAACATGGCGGTCTGAAAAAAATGACGCGCACCTGAAGTGCGCGTGTCGAAGGAAGTCGCCGAGTCTCGAATGGCGCGATGACGCTTCGATGAAAGCAGAACGAAAGTTCGTTGTTTTCGCGCCAGCAACCGGGCCGCCGGAGGGCTTGCCCTCTATAAACTGTGCCCCTTCCATGATCCCCAGCGCGCCCGTCCCCCTGCCCACCGCATCCATCGACGATGGGGTGCTGTCGCGCATGGTGCGCACCGATCAGCTCGTGACGGTGCGCCGCAGCGTTCTCTCGGCCATTCCGATCAGCGTGGTGCTGAGTTTCACCGCGGCGCTGGTCGCCCTCAATGCCGGCCGCGCGTTCGAAGGGATGAGCTGGCTGCTGCTGTCGCTCATGGTGAACGGGATGCGCAGCTACATCTGCCGCTGGCCGTTCGCGCCTTCGCCCGGTGCCGAGCCCGGCAGTGATGTCCTGACCTCGCCTGACGGCCGCCCCGTCGAATGGCACCTGCGCATTGCTGCGGTCCTGGCTGCGGTGTCGGGCTGTGTGTGGGCCCTCATTCCGTTTCTGTGCGACGGCTACTCATCGCCGCAAGCGGTGTTCTATCTCACGGTGGTGTGCGGCATCTGCGCGGGGGCCGTCACCTATGGCATTGCCTATGCGCTCGTGCCCATCAGCTTCATCACGCCGGCGCTGCTGTCGGTGGTCGGTTGCCTTGTCTATGCAGGCGGCTTCGACAATCTGAGCCTGGCGGCGATGGTGCTGCTGTACCTCGCGGCACTGGTGCGCGGTGCGCTGCACAGCGACAGGACCTTCCGCGAAGGAAGCCGCCTGCGCAACGAAGCCACCGCCATGGCCGCACAGCTGCGGCTGGTGCACGCGCTGTCGCTGGACGCCACGCAGCAGCTGGCCTTCCGGGCCTCGCACGATTCGCTCACAGGCCTGCTCAACCGCGAAGGCTTCACCGAGGCGGCGACGCTGCACATCGCCGCACCCGGCGGCGGCCAGCACGGCCTGCTGCTGCTGGACCTCGACGGCTTCAAGGCGGTGAACGACGCCTTCGGCCACAAGGTCGGCGACCGCGTGCTGCAGGACGTGGCCCGCTGGCTGCAGCGGGAGACCGCCGACATGCAGGCCGTGCTCGGCCGCTGGGGCGGCGACGAGTTCGCGGTGCTCTACAGCCTGCAGGACGAGCGGCAGGCACCTACGGCCATTGCGCAGGCGCTGATCCGTTCGATCTCATTCGCCACGGCGCATTACGGCGGCCATCTGGGCGTGAGCATCGGCATCTCAGTCTCGGGCGAGGCCGAGATTGCCGACATGATCAGCTTTGCCGACGAGGCCGTCTACGAGGCCAAGCGCACCGGGCGCAACCGCTACCAGGTCTTCGACAAGGCGCTCAACCAGCGGCTTGCCACGCGCCGGGACGTGGAGCGCGACCTGCTCCATGCCATCGAGGCGCGCGACATCGGCGTGTGGTACCAGCCGATCATGAACAGCGACGGCCGGGAAGTTCACAGCCTCGAGGCATTGATGCGCTGGAACCATCCGCGCCATGGCCACATTGCCCCCGAAGAGGTGATCTACGCGGCAGCGAGCACCGGCGTGGCCGAGCCGCTGCTGCGGCATCTGGTCGACGAGGTCTGCCTGGGCATGCGCCAGCTGGAGGCCGTAGGCTCCAGCCTGGCCGCCGTGCCGGTTGCCATCAATGTCTCGCCGCGCGAGATGGCGCAGCTGGCGGTCGACGACATCGTGCTCGGCATGCTGAAGGCGCGCGGCGTGGCACCGCGCCGGCTGCAGATCGAGATCACGGAAGAGGTGGCGCTCGACACGCATGCCACGCGCAGCCGGCTGAGCGCGCTGTCGGCCGCGGGCGTGGCAATCGTGGTCGACGACTTCGGCGTGGGTTATTCGTCGCTGGCGTCGCTGCGCAGCGAGTACGTGCGGCAGGTGAAGATCGACCGCAGTTTCATTCTCGACCTGTCGTCCTCGCCGGGCAACGTGGTGCTGGTGGACGCCATCGTCCAGCTCGGCCGCTCGCTGAACATCCAGGTGGTTGCCGAAGGCGTGGAAACGCAGGACGAGCTCGATGCCCTGCACGCGATAGGTTGCCGGCTGGTGCAGGGCTATCACCTGGCGCGGCCCGCGCCGCTGCCCGATGTGATGGCGTGGGCCACGGCGCGCCTGGCGCCCGCGGCCGTCAAGGTCATCTGAGCCGGATCAGGATCAGGCCAGCAGGTCGCTGAGCGTGCGCGCGATCACCTTGGTGGCGCGGCGCAGGTCTTCGAGCACCACGCGCTCGTCGCTGCGCTTGGCGTGCGATTCGAGCACCGTGCGCGGGCCGGCGCCGTAGATCACGCCGGGAATGCCGGCTTCGACGTACAGGCGCACGTCGGTGTACAGCGGCGTGCCCATGGCCTTGATGGGCTCGCCGAACAGTTCGCCGCCGTGCTTCTGGATCGCATCGACCAGCGGCTTGTTGCCGGCCAGCGGCTTCATCGAATTGGCGAGCAGCAGGCGCTTGATCTCGACCGTGATGCCCGCGCTCTCGGCGGCGGCATCGGCAATCACCTTGCGGATCGCGGCTTCGACTTCGACCGGGTTCTCTTCGGGGATCATGCGGCGGTCGAGCTTGAACACGACCTTGCCGGGCACCACGTTGGTGTTGGTGCCGCCCTCGATGCGGCCGACGTTGAGGTACGGGTGCGTGATGCCCTCGACCTTCGACGTGACCTGCTGGTAGAGCGTGTTCTGCGCATACAGCGCGTTGAGGATCTTCACGGCGCCTTGCAGCGCGTCGATGCCGGTGGCCGGCACGGCGGCGTGGGCCATCTTGCCGTGCACCGTCACTTCCATCTGCAGGCAGCCGTTGTGCGCGGTGACCACTTCGTAGCTGAAGCCGGCCGCGATCATCAGGTCGGGCTTGGTCAGGCCCTTGTCGAGCAGCCAGCCCGGGCCGAGGATGCCGCCGAACTCTTCGTCGTAGGTGAAGTGCAGCTCGACGCTGCCCTTGGTCGGCTTGGCCACCGCCTCGAGTGCGCGCAGCGCGAAGGTGAAGCTGGCGAAATCGCTCTTGCTGACTGCTGCAGCACGGCCGTAGAGGCTGCCGTCAGCGATCTCGCCGCCGTACGGGTCGTGCGTCCAGCCTTCGCCGGGGGGCACCACGTCGCCGTGGGCGTTCAGCGCCACGGTGCGGCCTTCGTTGCCGTACTTGCGGCGCACGATCAGGTTGGTGATCGATTCGAGGCCGTAGTCCTTCACTTCCTGCGCGGGCACGGCGTGCTTTTCGGCGTCGAGGCCGAAGTCTTTCAGCAGCTCGGCGGTGCGCTCGGCGTGCGGCGCGTTGTTGCCCGGTGGCGTGTCTGTGGGCACCTGCACGAGTTGCTGCAGGAATTGCACTTCCTCGTCGAAGTGGGCGTCGATCCAGGCGTCGAGCTTGGCGTAGTCGGTCATGGTTGTTCTTCTGTGAATCAGTGGGCTTGTTCGGCGGTGAGGTTTTCCAGAAGCAGCTGGAAGGCCTGCACTGCGAGCTGGATGTCGTCGTTGGTGCTCGATTCGAGCGGGTTGTGGCTGATGCCCGAGTTGATGCCGCGCACGAACAGCATGGCCTGCGGCATCACCTCGTGCAGCTTCATCGCGTCGTGGCCGGCGCCGCTGGGCATGCGAAAGAGCGGAATGCCCAGCGCGTCGACGGCCTTTTCCCAACGCTGCTGCCAGGCGGGTGCGCTGGGCGCGGCGGCGGCGCGCATGGTTTCTTCGAGCTCGTAGCGTACGCCGCGGCGCTCGCAGATGTCCTTCAGCGCGTTGACCACGTCGGTGGCCAGCGCGTCGCGCTGCGCGTTGTTGGGCGCGCGCAGGTCGAGGCTGAACTTGCAGCGGCCCGGCACCACGTTGATGGAGCCGCTGGGCACTTCGAGCATGCCGACGGTGCCGACCGAGTCGCCGTCTTTGGCGGCGCGCTGCTCGGTGTAGAGGATCAGCTCGGCCACGGCGGCCGCGGCGTCGCGGCGGCGGTCCATGGGCGTGGTGCCGGCGTGGCTGGCCATGCCGATCACTTCGCCCACGTAGCGCACGCTGCCGTTGATGGAGGTGACGATGCCCAACGGCAGGTCGAGCTCGGTGAGCACCGGGCCCTGCTCGATGTGCACTTCGACGAAGCCGAGGTAGCGCGCCGGGTCGCGCTGGATCTTCGGGATGTCTTCTTCCTTCAGGCCCGCATGCTGCATGGCCTCGCGCATGGTGATGCCGTCGGCATCCTTCTGGTCGAGCCAGCGCTGGTCGAAGTGGCCGATGAGCGCGCCCGACCCGAGGAAGGTCGCCTTGTAGCGCTGGCCTTCCTCTTCGGCGAAGCCCACCACCTCGAAGGCGAAGGGCAGGCGCTTGTTCTGACGCTTGAGTTCGCGCACGCAGGCCATCGGCACGAAGATGCCCAGGCGGCCGTCGTACTTGCCGCCGTTGCGCACGGTGTCGTAGTGCGAGCCGGTGAGCAGGGTCTTGGCGCCGGGCATCGCGCCTTCATAGCGGCCCACCACGTTGCCGACCGCGTCGATGTGCACCGAGTCGAAGCCCACGTCGCGCATCAGCGCGCTGATCTGCGCGGCGCAGGCGCGGTGCGCATCGGTCAGGTAGGTGACGGTGAGCTGGCCCTTCTCGGCATAGCCCGGGTCGGTGTGCACCGAGAGCTGTTCCTGCCAGTCCCACACGTCGTTGCCGAGCGTGACGTCGGCAGCGAACTTGTCGTCGAGGCGAATCTCCGCAATGCGATGGATGTTGCGCAGCGCCTCGCCGAGTTCGAAGTCGGGGTGGTTGTAGAGCCGGCGCGCGAAGGTGTCGATGATCTCGCGCTTGGCCAGCCCCGTGCCGCGCGGGCCACGCACCGCGAGGATGAACGGAAAGCCGAACTTCGCGTTGTAGTCGGCGTTGAGCTGCTGGATCTTCGCGAACTCCTCGGGCGTGCAGTCGGTCAGGCCGGCCTTGCTCTGCTCGTTGGTCGATTCGGCCGTCAGCGTCTTGCTGACCATGGCCTTGCCGGCGAGTTCGGGGTGGGCGCGGATCAGGCCGATCTGCTCGTCGGCCGACGAAGCGGCCAGCGCCTGCACCAGCGCATGCTTGAGATGCGCGAGCGAGCGGAACGGGCGAGCGGCCAGGGCGCGCTGAGCAATCCAGGGCGAGTGCTCGTAGATGCCGTCGAGCAGCGCGACGGCGGCGGCCGGCACCGCGGCGTTGAGTTGGGCGATGGTGAGGCTCATGATGCGGCTCCGGCTTCAAAGGGGTGCGCCAGCTTCCAGTGGCGCGCGATGTCGACGCGCCGGCAGACCCACACGCGGTCGTGTTGTGCGATGTGATCGAGAAAACGCTGCAGCGCCGTGATGCGGCCCGGCCGCCCGAGCAGGCGGCAGTGCATGCCGATGCTCATCATCTTCGGGCTGTTGTCGCCGTTCGGGTCGCCTTCGGCATACAGCGCGTCGAAGGTGTCCTTCATGTACTGGAAGAACGGGTCGGCGTGCGAATAGCCCTGCGGCAGCGCGAAGCGCATGTCGTTGCAATCGAGCGTGTAGGGCACGATGAGCTGCGGCACCACGGTGCCGTCGGTCTTTTGCACCTTCATCCAGAAGGGCAGGTCGTCGCCGTAGTAATCGCTGTCGTATTCGAAGCCGCCGTAGTCGGCCACGAGGCGGCGCGTGCGCGGGCTGTCGCGGCCGGTGTACCAGCCCAGGGCGCGTTCGCCGGTGAGCTTTTCAATGGCTTCCATGCCCAGGCGCATGTGTTCGCGCTCGGTGGCTTCGTCGAGGTTCTGGTAGTGGATCCAGCGCCAGCCGTGGCAGGCGATCTCGTGGCCCAGCTCTTTAAAGGCGGCGGTCAGCTCGGGGTAGCGCTCAAGCGCCATGCCCACGCCGAACACGGTCAGCGGCAGGCCGCGCTTTTCGAACTCGCGCAGGATGCGCCACACGCCGGCACGCGAGCCGTACTCGTAGATGCCTTCCATGCTGATGTGCCGGTCGGGAAAGCTCGCCGGGTTGAACATCTCGGAGAGGAACTGCTCGGAGCCCGCATCGCCGTGCAGCGTGGCGTTCTCGCCGCCTTCTTCGTAGTTGAGGACGAACTGCACCGCGACACGCGCACCGCCCGGCCATTGGGCGTGGGGCGGGTTGCGGCCATAGCCGACGAGGTCGCGCGGGTAGGGCAGGGTGGTGTCGTAGACGGTCATGGTTTGGATCAGGACAGCGCGAGGGAGATGTCGTTGGTGGGCACCTTGCGGTCGAACGTGAGGTTGGCCTCGACGTGCTCCAGGTGTTCGGTCATGAGGCGCACGGCGCGCTCTTCGTCGCGCGCGGCCAGCGCCTTCACGATGTCTGCGTGCTCGTCGTTGGAGTGCTCGGCCGCGCTGGCGCTCTGGTACATCAACGTGATGAGGGCGCAGCGCGAGATGAGTTCGCCCAGGATCTGCGCCAGCACCTGGTTGCCCATGAGCTCGGCCATGCGCACGTGGAAGTCGCCGAGCAGCTCGGTGCGGCCCGAGATGTCTTCGCCCGACACGGCTGATTTTTCGAGCGCAACGTGCTCCTTCAGCGCCTTGATCTTGGCGGGCGTGACGGTGCGCACGAACTCGCGCGTCATCTCGGCTTCGAGCATGCGGCGCACGGCGAACACCTGCTTGGCCTCGTCGACGGCCGGTGCGGCCACGAAGGCGCCGCGTGCGGGCTCGAGCCGTATGAGCTTGTTCTGCGACAGCTGGAACAGCGCCTGGCGCACCAGCGTGCGCGAGACGCCGAAATGATCGGCCAGCTTCTGCTCGGCCAGCTTGGTGCCGGGCTGAAGCCGGTGCTCGACGATGGCCTTCGTGAGGGCATCGACGATCGAACGGGTGGTGGAGGACTCCATGTTTTTCATGATAGACCCAAAGCCGGTAACTGTATACACTTTTGTCCACCGGAATTTCCCGCACCCATTTCAAGGAGCGCCCCATGGGCCTGAGCACTCACGTACTGGACACGATGCATGGCGGCCCCGCAGCCGGCATGGAGGTCGCGCTGTACACCACCGACGGCGACGCCGCGACGCTGGTGAAGCGCTTCACGCTGAATTCGGACGGCCGCAGCGACGGCCCGCTGTACGACAACAACTCGCTGAAGGCCGGTACCTACCGGCTGGTGTTCGACGTGGCGGGTTACTTCAAGGCTCGCGGCGTCAAGCTGCCGGAGCCCAATTTCCTGAACAAGGTGTCGCTGGATTTCGGTGTGGCGCACACCGACCAGCACTATCACGTGCCCCTGCTCGTCAGTCCGTGGAGCTACTCCACGTACCGGGGCTCCTGAGGTCAGTCGCCTTGTTGCTGGCCTTCTGTCAGGGTGTCGAGCTGGAAGCGCCCGCTCTTGTCCCACAGCCAGGTGTCGGTCCACGTGACCGCTCCGAGGCGCGTGGCGGCGGGGAAGGGCGCGGCCTGCAGCACGGCACGCTCGATCTCGGCGATCACTTCGGGCGCATGCTGGGGCGCGCGCAACCAGTGCATCGACACCACCTTGCCACCCGCATCCAGGTTCACCTGCAGCGTACCGACCGCATAGAGCATCGGCGGCAATTGCCCGCCGTAGATGCGCGAGCGGTTGATCTCGTAGATGTGGCGCGCCGCATCGCGGCGGTAGTCGCGCGCCGTGGCGGCGTTCGATGCACGAGGCACCCGGCCGGATGCGCTGGAAGGGGAGGCGCTGCTCAACTGGCCGGGCACGGCACCAGGGCTGCCGCAGCCGGCCAGCCAGAGGGCGGAAAGAACGGAAGCAGCAAGTGCAAGGCGGCGGGGCGTAAGCTGGCGATTCATCGCCGGGTTTATACCGTGAGTCTTCATGGGCCAGGCAACCGAAGGTATCGACAACGATGAGCGGTGCGGTCGATCAACTGCTGGCACGTCTTCGCCACGAAGACGCGGTGCTGGTGCGCGTCGAATCGACGCAGGGCTCGGCGCCGCGCGAGGCCGGCACCTGGATGGCGGTGTGGGCCGATGCGCTCACGGCCACCATCGGCGGTGGGCAGCTCGAATTCCAGACCACGAAGGAAGCACGCGAAATGCTGGCTGGCTCGCGCAAGCCCTTCGATGGCATCCAGCGATACCCGCTGGGCCCGAGCCTGGGGCAATGCTGCGGCGGCGTGATGTTCCTGTCGTACGAGCGCATCACGGCCGCTGATGCGCCAAGGCTGCAGCGCGAACTGGTCGCGCAACTCAAGCCCGTGGCGCTGTTCGGCGGCGGCCATGTGGGCGCCGCACTGGCGCGGCTGCTGGCTGCGCTGCCGTTTGCGGTGCGCTGGATCGACAGCCGCGACGGCGTGTTTCCCGACGAATTGCCCGCGCAGATCGACACCGAACATTCAGAACCCGTGCAGGACGCCGTGGCCGCGCTGGCGCCGGGCAGCCGCGTGCTCATCATGAGCTTCAGCCATGCCGAAGACCTGGACATCGTCATCGCCTGCCTGAAGCGCCTGCGCGAGCGCAACGACTTGCCCTATGTCGGCCTGATCGGCAGCAAGACCAAGTGGGCCACTTTCAGCCATCGGCTCGAGGCGCGGGGCTTCACGGCCGACGAACTGGCCCGCATCACCTGCCCGATCGGCGTGCCCGGCATCACGGGCAAGGAGCCCGAGGTGATCGCCGTGGCAGTGGCGGCACAGTTGTTGCAATCGCTGGGCTGAACAGGGTTTTCCCGGCGGCCACGCCCTAAAAACAGCCCCGTCCCTTGCCAAAACTGTATACACTTTCGGTCCACAACAAGCCGCAGCGGAGCGAGGCCCATTTTTTCATGGAGCCTGCGTTCGCGGCACTTTCTCTGCTTACAGCGCCCGCGGTGGTGAGCAGGCTGAAACCCCTCCTTGGTGCCCCCACGCGCCAATCGGGTTGAGAGAGAAGCATATGGAAAGTTATTACCTCGACTGGGCCAACCTGCTGCTGCGCTGGGTCCACGTCATCACCGCCATCGCCTGGATCGGCGCCTCCTTCTACTTCGTGATGCTGGACAACAGCCTCGAGAAGCCGCAGGACCAGGAATCGCTCGACAAGGGCGTGGGCGGCGAGCAATGGGCCGTGCACGGCGGCGGCTTCTACAACATGCAGAAGTACGCGCTGGCGCCCAAGAAGCTGCCGGACCACTTGCACTGGTCGTACTGGGAGAGTTATTCGACCTGGATCACGGGTTTCACGCTCTTCACCATGTCGTACCTGTGGAACGCGAGCACGTACCTCATCGACAAGTCGAAGATGGACTGGCAGCCCGGCGCCGCCATTGCCGTGGCGCTGGCCTTCTTCGTGGTGTTCTGGATGGTGTACGACGGCATCTGCCAGATCTTCGGCCGGCGCAAGCACGGCGACACCATCGTCGGCGTGCTGATCGCCATCTTCATCGCCTTCGCGACCTGGCTGGCCTGCCAGTGGTTCGCAGGCCGCGCGGCCTTCTTGCTGGTGGGCGCCATGATGGCCACGACCATGAGCGGCAACGTGTTCTTCTGGATCATTCCCGGCCAGCGCAAGAACGTGGCGGCGCTGCGCGAAGGCAAGCCGGTGGACCCGGTGCACGGCCAGCGCGGCAAGCAGCGCAGCGTGCACAACACCTACTTCACGCTGCCGGTGCTGTTCGCGATGCTGAGCAACCACTACAGCTTTACATACACGCACAAGTACAACTGGATCGTGTTGCTGCTGATCATGCTCGGCGGCGCGGCCATTCGCCAGTTCTTCGTGGTGCGGCACCGCTTCAAGCTGGGCAATGCGGGCAACCCGCTGCCCTATGCGCTGGTCGGCATCGTGGTGCTGGGCCTGACCATCGTCTGGATGAAGCCTGAACCCGTGGCGGCCCCCGCGGTGGCTGCCGCTGCGCCTGCCGTTCCGTTCAAGGACGTGCAGAAGGTGCTCGAACAGCGCTGCTTCATGTGCCACGGCGCGGCCGTTCAGATGAAGAACGTGCGCGTCGATTCGCCGGAGCAAGTGGCCGCGCATTCACAGGCGATCTACCAGCAGGTGGTGGTCACGAAGATCATGCCGATGAACAACGCCACGGGCATCACCGACGAAGAGCGGGCCCTCATCAGCCGCTGGTTCCAGGCTGGCGCAAAGACCAACTAGACAGACAGAAGTTGACCGGCGGCAAGAGGGCGGGTCACGGTCCGCAGCACAATCGCCGGATTGGAGACAAAGCAGCAATGACCGCATCGAACCCCGCCTTCGGCCCCGCTCCCGATCCGCGCGAAGCCCCGCGCGCCTTCCTCGAACATCTCTACCGTGTGGCGGTGGACCGCGCGCTGCCGCTGTCCACGCTGGGCGCCCATCTGCCGCCGCCGCCCAAGGGCCGTACGCTGGTGCTGGGCGCAGGCAAGGCCGGCGGCTCGATGGTGCAGGCGCTCGAGGCCCTGTGGCCGGCCGATGCGCCGCTGTCGGGGCTTGTCGTCACGCGTTACGACCACATTCCGCCGCGGCCCGAAGGCGTGCCGCAGCGCATCGAGATCGTCGAGGCCGCACACCCCGTGCCCGACGCCGCAGGCCAGCAGGCCGCCGAGCGCATCCTCGCGCTGACGCAGGGCCTCACTGCCGACGACCTTGTGCTGTGCCTGATCTCGGGTGGCGGTTCGTCGCTGCTGGTGCTGCCGGCTGAAGGCCTGACGCTGGCCGACAAGCAGCGCATCAACAAGCAACTGCTCGAAAGCGGCGCAGGCATCGGCGAGATGAACTGCGTGCGCAAGCACCTGTCGCGCATCAAGGGTGGCCGGCTGGCGGCGGCATGCGCGCCGGCCCGCGTGGTGACGCTGACGATCAGCGACGTGCCAGGCGACGACGCAGCCGTCATCGCCAGCGGCCCGACGGTGCCCGACGCCACCACCTGCGCCGATGCGCTCGCCATCCTCGACCGCTATGGCATCGAAGTGCCCGCGCCGGTGCGCGCGCAACTCGAAAGCGGTGAACTCGAAACGCCCAAGCCGCACGACGCCGTGTTCAAGGGCCACGAGACGCACATGATCGCCACGCCGCAGCAGTCGCTCGAAGCCGCGGCCAGGGCTGCGCGCGAGGCCGGCATCGAGGCGCACATCCTCAGCGACGAAATGGAAGGCGAATCGCGCGAAGTCGGCAAGGTGCACGCTGCGCTGGCGCGAGCGGTGGCGCACCGCGGCGAGCCGTTCGCGCGGCCCTGCGTGATTCTTTCGGGCGGCGAGACCACGGTGACGATCCGCCCACGCCAGCCGGGCCAGGCCAAAGGCCGCGGCGGGCGGGCCGGCGAGTTCTGCATGGGGCTGGCCGGAGCGCTCATGGGCCAGCCACAGGTGTGGGCGCTGGCCGCCGACACCGACGGCATCGACGGTGTGGAAGACAACGCGGGCGCCTTCGTCACGCCCGACACGCTGGCGCGCGCCACCGCTGCCGGGAAGAAGCTGTCGGACCATCTCGACCGCAATGACGCCTACGGCTACTTCGACGCCATCGGCGACCTGTTCGTGACCGGCCCGACCCACACCAACGTCAACGACTTCCGCGCGCTGCTGGTGCTGTAAGGAGCTTTCTTACTCCTTCAGCACCATGTCGATGCACATCACCGCCGCCACGATCAGCAGGCGGCGGGCATCGTTGGCCGGCACGCCCGGGTCGATCGACAGCATGTAGTTGTCGGCGGTGGTGAAGAGTTCCTTGCCCAGCCCCGCCCATTTCTTGGACACGGCGGCGAACTCGGTGCTGCCCTGTACGAAGCGGAAATCCCAGCTGGTCCACTTGCCCTTGAGCGTGCAGGCGACCCGCTCCTGTGCGTCGAGCACGTCGAACTTGCCGCCGATGGAAAAGAGCTTCTGCTTGAACGAACCGACGACCTGGTCGTTGCCGTCGAGCACCTGCACCTTCGACAGGAAGATGGACACGCCGCGCTTGACCGACAGCACCTTCTGCCCTTCGGGCGTCGACACCACCACGTCGAATGGCGTGAAGCGCTTGTAGTCGGTGAAGCGCAGCAGCTTGCTGAAGAAGCCGAGGTTCGGCTCGCGGCACTCCAGAATTTTCTGTTGCGAATTCGGGTCAAAGATGTCGTAGTTGTTGGCGGCCTTGAAGATGCCGACGTGTTCCTTGATGAAAAACAGGTTGTTGCGCAGCGCTGCGTGCATGGATTTCCCTCGTCCTCTGTGTGTTTGTGTGACGGGGATTATGTTCGGCGCGCATGACGACTCCGTTCTTCGCCCGTGACCGCCGGCGGGCGAGGTTTGTGAACTCGGGTTAATCTATGCCCCCGGCGGCCTGTGGCTGCCGTTGAAGCCGGCGCATCCTTTCGGGTGCAGAGCCGCACAGCACCTCCAGAATTCCCCATTCTTCTTTTCATCATCCAGTCCCCGAAGGAAAGTTCGCCATGACCGCCACCTACACCGACACCCGCCTGCTGATCGACAACGAATGGGTCGACGCCACCGGCGGCAAGACGCTGGACGTCGTGAACCCCGCCACCGGCAAGGCCATCGGCAAGGTGGCTCACGCCAGCATCGCCGACCTCGACCGCGCCCTGGCCGCCGCACAACGCGGTTTCGAGACCTGGCGCAATACCCCTGCCAACGAGCGCGCCGCCGTCATGCGCCGCGCCGCCGGCCTCATCCGCGAACGCGCCCCCGAAATCGCCAAGCTCCTGACGCAAGAGCAGGGCAAGCCGCTGGCCGAAGCCAAGGGCGAAACGCTGGCTGCCGCTGACATCATCGAATGGTTCGCCGACGAAGGCCGCCGCGTCTACGGCCGCATCGTGCCCTCGCGCAACCTGGCCGCACAGCAACTCGTGCTGAAGGAGCCGCTGGGCCCCGTCGCCGCGTTCACGCCGTGGAACTTCCCGATCAACCAGATCGTGCGCAAGCTCGGCGCTGCGCTGGCCACCGGCTGCTCGTTCCTGGTGAAGGCCCCTGAAGAAACCCCGGCATCGCCCGCTGCGCTGCTGCAGGCTTTTGTCGATGCAGGCATTCCGCCCGGCACCGTGGGCCTGGTGTTCGGCAACCCCGCTGAAATCTCGAACTACCTGATCGCCCACCCGATCATCCGCAAGGTCACCTTCACCGGCTCGACCCCGGTCGGCAAGCAACTCGCCGCGCTGGCCGGTTCGCACATGAAGCGCGTGACGATGGAACTGGGCGGTCACGCTCCGGTGATCGTGGCCGAAGACGCCGACGTGGCGCTGGCCGTCAAGGCAGCGGGCGCGGCCAAGTTCCGTAATGCGGGCCAGGTCTGCATCTCGCCGACCCGCTTCCTGGTGCACAACAGCCTGCGCGAAGAATTCGCCCGCACGCTGGTCAAGTACACCGAAGGCCTGAAGCTCGGCGACGGCCTCGCCGAAGGCACGACCATCGGCCCGCTGGCCAACGCGCGTCGCCTCACCGCAATGGCCCATGTGCTGGAAGACGCGCGCAAGAAGGGCGCCACCGTGGCGGCCGGCGGTGAACGCGTGGGCGACACCGGCAACTTCTTCGCCCCCACCGTGCTGACCGACGTGCCGCTGGACGCCGACGTGTTCAACAACGAACCCTTCGGCCCCATCGCCGCCATTCGCGGCTTCGACAAGCTCGAAGAAGCGATCGCCGAAGCCAACCGCCTGCCCTTCGGCCTGGCCGGCTATGCCTTCACCAAGTCGATCAAGAACGCGCACCTGCTGAGCCAGAAGCTCGAACTGGGCATGCTGTGGATCAACCAGCCCGCCACGCCGTCGCCCGAAATGCCGTTCGGCGGTGTGAAGGATTCGGGCTACGGTTCGGAAGGCGGCCCTGAAGCGCTCGAGGCCTACCTGAACACCAAGGCCGTTTCGATCCTGGGCGTTTGATCGGCGCCTAGTCTTCGGCGGAGGCGTTCCAGAACGCCTGCTGTACGCCGTCGAGCGTTTCGAGCTCGGCAATCACCTGGTCGAGCTCCAGCGGCTCGACTGCGGTAGCGTACAGCGTCGCCTCGATTTCCGTGTCGGCCGGCCCGAAGGCGTGCTGGTCGACGTCGCGCACCGGGTAGTTCGCGGCTTCCAGGAGCAGCAGTAACTGGTCCATTACCTCGGGCCGCGCCGCGCGCGAGCAGATCACGCGCACCGCATAGGTCGCCTCGCTCGATTCTTCGCTGATCGGGCGACGGTTGATCCGATTGACCACCGGCCGCAGCAGCGTGTTGCTGGCCAGCACGAACAGCGCGGCGATCATCGCCTCGCCCAGCAGATCGGCACCCGCGCAGGCGCCCACCGCCGCCGACCCCCACAGCGTGGCCGCCGTGTTCAGGCCCGTGATGTTGGCGCCTTCCTTCATGATCGCGCCCGCGCCCAGAAAGCCGATGCCCGAGACCACGTAGGCCACCACGTGCACGGCCCCGTCCTGGCCATGCAGGCGATTGGCCATGTCGACGAACACCGCCGCACCCACGGCCACCAGCGTGTTGGTGCGCAGGCCCGCGGTGCGCTGCCGTATCTGCCGCTCGAGGCCGATCAGCGAGCCGAGGACGAACGCGGCCGCGACGCTGATGAAAGTGTCGAGCAGCGAGAGCAGGTTGATGTTCTGGATGGCTTGCATCGAAAGGTTCCTTGTTGTTGTGATGTCGATGTTCAATCGGCCGGCGGCGTCATGCCGGTATGCCGCTGGATGTGTTCACGCCAGTTGCGCTTCTCGATACGCCTCACATTCGGAACGTCCGCAAGGTGCGTCAGATACGTCGCCAGCAGCGGCAACTCCGCATCGCTCCTGTCGCCCACGAACTCGCGCACCGTCACCAGATTGCCGTAGCTCCTCGCGTACTTCGATGGCGTGTCATCGACGGCGATGATCGATTCGAGTGGATAGCCCTTGGACTTCAATTTCTGCAGGTTCTTGATGCTCTGGTACTCACCCGTCGTCCAGTCTCGCGTTGTCGTGCAGCGTGCGCTCGACCAGACAAACTCCAGCGTGCCGCTCGGGAAGATACGCTCGACGATTTGCAATGCGTAGCTTTCGCCCGATGCAGTCCAGACACCGACCTTAAACTGCGCGAGCACGTTGCTCACGAAGTCGGCAAGGTGCGGTCGCAAGTGCACGCGATAAGGACCGACGCGAAAATCTTCGTCGTGGCCGAGTGCGTTCTCCGTGGCGTGAACCAGCGTTTCGTCGAGATCCAGCACCAGAAGTTTGCGGATCTTGGGTGTCATGTGCATGTCGGGTTGCGTCACATTGGGAGACAAAGCATATTCGACCGTTGTGCGCTGTTTCGGGGGGCGAGCACCCTGTCGATGTGATCAATCAGAGTCGTGGTTGATCGGCCAGCACGACAGTCGCACGTGTCCCGAACAGTCCCCTCAGCACAGGCACATCACTGCCACCCATACCGCCGCGCATACCACCCCTTCACCGCCTGCGTCAGTACTGCATAGCCGACCAGCATGGCGACAAGCCAGGGGAAGTACATCAACGGCAGCGCCTGCAGCTTGAAGTAGTGCGCCAGCGGCCCCATCGGCAGCCAGATGCCCACCGCCGCAATCGCCGCACCCATGATCAGCAGCGGCCATGCCGCGCGGCTTTGCAGGAAAGGAATCTTGCGCGTGCGGATCAGATGCACGATCAGCGTCTGCGACAGCAGGCCCTCGACGAACCATCCCGACTGGAACAGCGTCTGGTGGCCCACCGTGTTGGCCGCGAAGACGAACCACATCACTGCGAACGTGAGGATGTCGAACACCGAACTCAGCGGGCCGAAGAACACCATGAAACGGCCCAGGTCCGCCGGGTTCCAGCGCTGCGGGCTCTTGAGGAACTCCTCGTCCACGTTGTCGAACGGAATCGCGATCTGCGACACGTCGTACAACAGGTTCTGCACCAGCAGGTGCAGCGGCAGCATCGGCAGGAACGGAAGGAACGCGCTCGCCACCAGCACCGAGAACACATTGCCGAAGTTCGAACTGGCAGTGAGCTTGATGTACTTGAGCATGTTCGCAAAAGTGCGGCGCCCCTGGATCACGCCTTGCTCCAGCACCATCAGGCTCTTCTCCAGCAGGATGATGTCGGCCGACTCCTTGGCCACGTCCACCGCGCCGTCCACCGAGATGCCGATGTCCGCGGCGCGCAGCGCGGGCGCGTCGTTGATGCCGTCGCCCATGAAGCCCACCACATGGCCATTGGCATGCAGCGCGTGCACGATGCGCTCCTTGTGGGCAGGCGTGAGCTTGGCGAACACCTGGTGCGCTTCGACCACCAGGCGCAGGTCGGCATCGGCCATGTCCTCGATCTCTCGGCCGAGCACGATGCGGCCGACTTCCAGGCCCACGTCGGCGCAGACCTTGCGCGTGACCAGTTCGTTGTCGCCCGTCAGCACCTTCACGGCCACGCCGTGCTCGGCCAGCGCGCGCAATGCGGGCGCGGTGGATTCCTTCGGAGGGTCCAGGAAGGCGACGTAGCCCAGCAGCGTGAGCCCTGACTCATCGGCCACGCCGTAGGCCGGCTTCCGTGCCTCGGTCTTCAGCGAACGGCTGGCCACGGCCACCACACGCAGGCCCTGGGCATTGAGCTCCGACGCCACGCGATGGATGCGCGCCAACACCTCCGCATCGAGCGCCAGCACTTCAGCGCCACGCTCGACCGAGGTGCATACCGACAGAATCTCTTCCAGCGCGCCCTTGCAGATCAGCAGGTGCTCGCTGCCGCCATTGGCCACCACCACCGACATGCGCCGGCGCGAGAAATCGAAGGGCACTTCGTCGATCTTGCGATAGGCCGTCTGCAGACGCGTTTCGAGTTGCAGCTCGGCATGGCTCAGCACGGCTTTGTCGAGCAGGTTCTTCAGACCCGTCTGGTGAAAGCTGTTGAGGTAGGCCAGCTGCAACACGTGGTCCGAGCCTTCGCCCCAGGCGTTGGTGTGGCGCTCGAGCACGATGCGATCCTGCGTCAGGGTGCCGGTCTTGTCGGTGCACAGCACGTCCATGGCGCCGAAGTTGTGGATGGCCTCGAGCCGCTTCACGATCACCTTCTGGCGCGACATCACGACCGCACCCTTGGCCAGCGTGGCCGTCACGATCATCGGCAGCATCTCGGGCGTGAGGCCGACCGCGATAGACAGCGCGAACAGCGCCGCCTCCCACCAGTCGCCCTTGGCAACGCCATTGATCACCAGCACCAGCGGCGCCATCACCAGCATGAAGCGGATCAGCACCCAGCTCACGCGGTTGATGCCTGCCTGGAACGCGCTGGTGCCGCGATCAGTGGCTGTCACGCGTTGCGCCAGCGCACCGAAGAATGTGCGATCGCCCGTGTGCACGATGAGCGCGGTAGCGGTGCCGCTGATCACGTTGGTGCCCATGAAGAGCAGGTTCTCGCGTTCGAGCACGCCCGCCGCGTGGTCGCCGCGATCGACGACGAATTTTTCCACCGGCATGGCCTCGCCCGTCAGCGCGGACTGGCTGATGAACAGGTCCTTGGCGGTGAGCAGTCGGCAATCGGCCGGGATCATGTCGCCGGCCGACAGCGCGATCACCTCGCCCGGCACCAGGTCGCGCATCGGCACTTCGACGCGCACCGTACCGGCGTGCGTGGTGTCGAAGCCCTCGTCGCCAGCGGCACCCGCCTTGTAGCCCGGCGCAGGCCGCAGCACGGTGGAGGTGTTGCTCACCATGGCCTTGAGCCGGTCGGCCGCCTTGTTGGAGCGCGACTCCTGCAGGAAGCGCAGCACCGTCGACAGCACCACCATGCTGCCGATCACGAGCGTGGCCTTCATGTCCTCGGTGACATAGGAGACCAGCGCCAGCACCGTCAGCAGCAGGTTGAACGGATTGCGGTAGCACTGCCACAGGTGCTGCCACCAGGGCAGCGGCTGCTCGTGGCGAACCTCGTTGCTGCCGAGGCGCTTGCGCAGCACTTGCGCATGGCCTTCGCTGAGGCCGCGCGGCGAACTGTTGAGCTTGAGCAGCATCTCGCCGGCATCGGTGCGCGAGGCGGTGCCCAGTGCCTTCGCGATGTCGGGCGGCATGCTGACGAAGGAGCCGGTGCCGACGGGCTTCGATCCCAGCAGCGTCTGCCAGCGCTCGAAGTGATGCAGCATGTGGCGGCTGCGCAGGAAGCTTTCGAAGAAAGACTTCAGGACGTTTTTCATGGGGTTCTCCTTCGGGGCGGCCGCCGCCCGCCCAGGGAGAACCTCCGGGCATCAATCAGCCAGGAGCAACCCTTTGCGAAGCGCGGCGGCGGGCCGCGTTGTTGTTGGTGCAATCGATCGAAGCGAAGGGGGCGCGCTACGGCGCAAATGAGAGGCTGGGTCCATCGTGTGCTCCCGGGTTGCTTGCAGGTTGAAAGAAGGGTTCGGAGCGCGGCTCAGCGGCGAGGCGCGCAGGCCGGCTGGAGCACCAGGAAGCTGCGGATGCGGCGCGTTGTCCAGAGCGCCGCGGCCTGGTCGAGCGAGGCATCGACGACGGGCGCGGCGTCAACTGCCGCAGGGTCGCGGGCAGGCGCGTGCGCCGACGGGCGAACGCGCTGCTGCTGTTCGTGCGGCTGACGACGAAGATGAAAGTGACGCATGACAAGGCTCCTTCGCAGTGAAGGGCCTCGTGCACGGACGCACGCAAGCTGACTGAAAAAGTCAGCGACGAAACGACGGGAATCGGGAGGAGGGAAACCGCTTGCCGATGAGGCAAGAGGGCCACGCTGTGTGCACACCGGCACGCAGCGCGGGAGAAGCCTGCGCTAGAGAGCCGGGTGTGTCACGCCTGCCGAGGCACGCGTCTTGTCACTGATCCAACTGGCACTGTCCACGCACGGGGCTCCGAAATGAAGATGCAGGATTGTTGCACTGCGGCACGAACAGCGTCAACCATTTTGGCCATGTCCCTCGATGCCAGTATGGTAGTTATCGCCTCACTGTTGCGGTTACGTCCAGCTTGTGCGGGCACCTGAGACGGTCGTGCAAACTGCGCGCCCTCACTTCACAGAACACCCGCGCTGACTTCATGCTGAATTCACTTCGCTTGAGCACACTGGCTTCGACAGCAGACGGCGCTGGTAGAGGCGAGGGAGGAATAAAACCGCTCAGGGAAGTGCCTCGATGCCGACTGCTGTCACCTTTCACGGTCTGCAGGACCATCAGACCAGATCGCTCGGGCGTGAAAAAGCCCGCTCGAAGCGGGCTTTGGGAATGTGGTCGTGAACTCTTACGCGGTCCACGCTACGGCAAATTCTTTTGCATGAAGTCATTATTGTTTTTCTCGTCGTAGTGACTTCGACGCGCTGGTGTGAGATTCAGCTTGCCTGGCCAGGCAGTGCTCAGGATCATTGAGCGAGGTCGCATTGTAGCCTCTCTACCGCATCCATCAGCCCGCGAAATCATCCAGCCGTTGTCGCATATGAAGAAACTGGCAATTCTGTTTATTTGCACCGGCAACATCTGCCGCTCCCCCACAGCCCACGTCCTGTTGATGCACAAGGCCCGCGCAGTGGGTTTCCACGTCGAAGTCGACAGTGCAGCCGTCTCCGACGAAGAGCGCGGCAATCCGCCCGATCCACGCTCCGTGGCCGAGGCCAAACGCCGCGGCATCGAGATGCACGCCCATTCCGCGCGGCAGGTCCGCAGGGCCGACTTCGAACGTTTCGACCTGATCATCGGCATGACTGCCCAGCACTGCGCCGCGCTGCGCCGGCTTGCGCCCGCAGGCACGGCCCACAAGGTGCACCTGTTCACCGAATTCGCCGAGGGCGTCGAAGGCGATGTGCCCGACCCCTGGTATGGCGGGCAACAGGCTTTTGTCGAAGTTTTCGACCTGATCGATCTTGGCGTCGATGGCCTGCTGACGAGGCTGGCCGCGCTTGCTACCAGCGCACCCGCACACCCAGCGACGCGTTGATCGAGCTCTTCAAGCGCGCCGCGCCGCCCGAGGCCCACAGCTTGCCCAGCTCCCCGTAGAGCGAGGTGCGCTCGCCGAGAGCGAGCGTCACGCCACCGGCCGCTTCGGTGCTGGTCGAGCCCGTTTCGCTGCGGATGGCCGTGCCGCCGCCGAAGTTCAGGAACTGCGTCACGTCGGCACCGCCGGAGGCGTGGAACACGTTGATGCGCCCATAGGGCTGCAGCGTCCCCGCGCCGGTGGCGATCTCGCCCTTGATGCGCACGCCTGCGCGCACGATGAGGCCGTCATGCGGGTCCTGTGTCACCGCGGCGCCGGAGATGCCCGTGTCGTCCATGCGCAGGCGCTGGTGAATGAGCTGCAACTGCGGTTCCACGATCCAGCCGCTGCCGATGCCGAAGGCCTTGCCCACCTCGATGGAGGCCAGCAGGCTCTTGCCCTTGCCCGAGCTGCCGAAGGTCGCGAACGGCTGCACGTTGTAGCGGTGCTGGCCGGCCTGCAGCACGGCATCGGCGTACCAGCCCTCGTCGCCGTGCCAGGTGGCGTAGGCGCCGAGGTAGCGGCTGCGCAGGTCGTTGGAACCCACGTCCAGCCCCTGGATGCCGCGCGCGAAGCCGTTCACGCGGATGTTGCCTTCGAGCTGGCCGACGTAGACGCCCACGTTCCAGCGGGTGTCGGCCCACAGGTCGGTGCCGGCCTGGAAGCCGTGGAGGCGACCCTTGCTCTGCGCGTTCGCGGTGCCGCGCTGGCTCGCGTCGATGTCGGCGCTGATCAGGCGGCCCCAGGCGCGGCGACCGCGAGCGCTGGCGCCGTCGGTGGCGAGCCGCGTGTCGTCGCCGCCGCGCAGGTGCAGGTTGCCCAGCATATCGAGGTTGCCTTGGCGCAGCTGTTGCGCCAGCGCGGCATACAGCGGCACTTCGATGCGGTAGGTAGGCAACCCGCCGATCCCGCCCGGCCCGCCCGGTGTTCCAGGAAGGCCGCCGGTGGTGGAGCGCAGGTACCAGTTCTCGCCGCTGCCGCTGGCATCCGCCGGATACAGCCGGTACTCGTAGGCGCCAGCGTCCACGTGGCCGCCGGCCAGCGAGAAGGCGTCCCTGGTGGTCTGTGCGGTGGTGGTCGCGCCGTTCAGGGCGCTGATCACCTCGATGCCGTTGCCGGTCGTCAGCGCGCCCAGTCCGCCGAGGTTGATGATCTGCACCGTGGTGCGCCCGCTCGCGGTCGCGCCGGCGCCGTCGAGCACCAGGCGGTCCGAGGGGCCGGTGGCATTGAGCACCGCGCCCAGTTGCAGGATGCCGTTGTTGCCCGTGTAGGGCCCAGTGACGGTGAGCGTGGTGCCCGGCGCGGCGCCGGCCAGCGAGACCGTGCCGCTGTTGGCCAGCGCGGCCACCGTCTGGCTGAAGCCGGCCAGGTCGAGCGTCGCACCCGCGGACACGCTGGTGGCGGAGGCAGGGCTCAACGCATTGGCCGCGCCCGCGCGCAGCGTGCCCGCGTCCACCTGCGTTGCACCGGTGTAGGTGTTAGCGGTGCCGGCCAGCGTCAGCGTGCCGCTGCCCTCCTTGACGAGCGCGCCGCCGCCGCTGACGGCGCCCGTGAGCGTGCCGTTGAAGGCACTGGTGTCGACCACCGCGCCGCCGCCGCCGGCGGCGAGCGTCACGTTGTTGGCGACCGTCAGGCCATCGGCCGCAAGACCGAGCGTGGTGCCGCCGGACATCGCAAGCGCGCCCGTGCCCAGTGCCGCATTGGCGCCCACGTCGATGCGGCCCTGTGTGAGCGATGTGCCGCCCGCATAGCTGTTCGCGCCGGTCAACGTGAAGGTGCCCGTGCCTTGCTTGATCAGGTCGCCGCTGCCGCTGAGCGTGCCGCCGAAGGTGGTGCTGGTGTTGTCGCCGCCGGTCGTGAGCGTTGCGCTGCCGAGCTGGAGTTCGCCGCCGGCCGCGCCGCCGCCGGACAGCGAGCCGATGGTCTGGTTGAAACCGTTCAGGTCCAGCGTTGCGCCCGCCGTGTTGGCCAGTGCGATCGGCGCGGTGGGATTCAGCAGGTCCGGCGCGCCGAAGCGCAGCGTGCCGGCTGCGACGGTGGTGGCGCCCGTGAGGGTGCTGGTGCCTGCGAGCGTCAGCGTGCCTGCGCCCGACTTGACCAGGCCGCCGCTGCCGCCGAGCGCGCCGCTGGCGGTGAAGTCCAGACCCGGATCGACGATCTCGATGCCGCCGCCCGCCGCGCCGATGTCCAGGTTGCGCGCGGTACCGGTGAACGCGGTGCCCGTCACCTGCAGGCGCCCGCCGTCCAGCGTCACATTGCCGGCGGCCGCGCCGAGGTTCACATCGGCGGAAACGGACAGCGTGCCGCCCTGTACCGCGGTGCCGCCGGTGTAGGTGTTGGTGCCGCCGAGAACCAGCGTGCCGTCGCCGGTCTTGGCGATGCCGGCCGTGCCCGCGACCGTGTTGTTCAGCGTGGCGGTGAAGCCGGCCGAGCCCGCGCCGCCGTCGCCGACGCGGATCTCCGCCTTCGCGCCGCCCCCTGCGCCCAGCAGCGTCAGCGCGTCGCCGGTCAGCGTGTAGCCGTTGCTCGCGAACTGCAGGCCGGTGGCCTGTACCGCGCCGCCGGTGTTGTCCACCGTCACGGTGCCCGGCGCGCCGGTGAAGATCGCGAAGCCCGGCTGCGGCTGCATCGGCAGCGAGATGTTGCCCACCGCATCGGTCCACACCGGCGAGGTGGTCGACCAAGTGCCGGTGCCGCCGCCCGACTGCGTCGGACTGGCCAGGCCATTGGCATTCCAGAAGTCCAGCGTCATGCCCGTGCTGTTGACGAGCGTGAAGCGCTTGTCGGCGCTGAGGTTCTGCAGGACCACCGTGGCGCCGCCGGGCACACCGCCCAGCGTCAGCGTGCCGCCGCCCGTGAGCGCGCCGCCGTAGTCCACGAGCCGGTACACACCGGGGCCGAAGCCGCCGGTGTCCGTCACGTTGATGGTGGTGTTGCCCGCGATGAGGAGGTTGCCGCCCACGCTCACGCTGTCGCTCTGGCCGGGCGTGGCGAAGTTGGCGCCGGGCGTGCCGAACTGATAGTCGAACACGCTGCCGTTGGCAAGCGACAGGCTGCCGCCGATGGTGAGCATGCCCATCGCGCCGGGGGTGCCCGGTGCCAGCACGGCAGTGTTGTTGAGCGTGACATCGCCACCGATGCGGCCATTGCCCGACAGCGTGGAGCCGTTCTGCATCGTGACCGCGCCGCTCCCGGTGGCGCTGCCGGTCGCGTTGCCCACCTGCAGCGTGCCGCTGGCGACCACGGTCGGCCCCGAGTAGGTGTTGGCGTTGTTCAGCGCCAGCGTGCCGGTGCTGCCCATCGAGATTCCCCCGGCGCCGCTGACCGTGCCGCCGAGCGTGATGTTCCTGGCGCCCGCGACACCCAGGTTGTCGTTGAGCACGACGTCGTTCGCCAGCGCCACGTCGGTGCTGGCGCTGAGCATCGCGGTGCTGGCCACCGTCAGCGCGCCGGTACCCAGGGCTGTGTTGTTGCCGACGCTGAGCGTGCCCGCCTGCAGGGTGACGCCGCCGCCGAAATTGTTGGCGTTGTTGAGTGCCAGCGTGCCGGTGCCGTTCTTGATGAGCGAGCCGGCGCCGCTCACCGTGCCGTCGAGCGTGAGGTCTGCTGCACCGCCCACCGTGAGCCCCGCGCCTGCCCCGAGCGTGACGGCGTTGGTCAGCGCGAGTGCACCGCCCGTGCTCGACAGCGTGGCGTTGCCCGTCACGCCGAGCGTGCCGGTGCCCAGCGAGGTGCTGGTGCCCAGCGCGAGCTGGCCGCCGGCCAGCGTCACGCCGCCGCCGAAGTTGTTGGCGCCCCCCAGCGTGACGGCGGCGGTGCCGTTGACCGCGAGCGCGCCCGCACCGCCGATGACGCCGCCCAGCGTGAGCGCATTCGCGCCACCCAGGCCCAGCGTGGCGCCGCCGTTCACCGTGACGTTGTTGCCCAGGGTAATGCCGGGTATGCCCGCGTTCAGGTTCGCGCTGCCGCTGACACCGAGCCCACCTGTGCCCAGCGCGAGGTTGTTGCCCACGCTGAGCGTGCCGCTGGCCAGGTTGACGCCGCCCAGAAGGCCGACGTTGGCGCCATTGAGGCCCAGCGTCGCCGTGCCGTTGTAGCCCAGCGCGCCGATGCCCGACACCAGCCCGCCGAGGGCGATGTTGTTGGCGCCGCCCACTGTCAGGCCCGCGTTGAGAACGACCGCGTTGCCCACGCTCACGTTCGCACTCGCATCGAGCGTGGCGGCGCCGTTGACCGTCAGCGCGCCCAGGCCCAGCGACGTGTTCGTGCCGATGCCCAGGCCGCCGGCCTGCAGGTTCACGCCGCCGGAGAAAGTGCTCGCGCCGCCCAGCGAGAGCTTGGCGGCACCGGTCTTGATGAGGCCGCCGAGGCCGCCGAGGGCGCCGTTGAGAGCCAGGTCGCTGCCGCTGCCGATGGTCAGGCCGGCATTGAGGTTGAAGTTGTTGGCAAGGCTCACGGCCGCGCCGGCCGTGAGCGAGCCGGCACCGCTGACCGTGACCGCCCCCGTGCCCAGCGCGAGGTTGTTGCCGACGGTGAGCGCGCCGCCGCCCAGGTTGAAGCCGCCGGCGAAGTTGTTCGCGCCGTTGAGCGTGAGTCCCGGCGCACCGGCCAGGCTCATGCCGCCCGCGCCACTGATCGTGCCGTTGAGCGTCAGCGCACCGCCTCCGCCACCCGCGCCGAAGTTCAGTGTGTTGTTGAGCACGACAGCGTTGCCGATCGTCACGCCGGCCACACCGGTCAGCGAACCGGCGCCATTGACGGTCAGCGCGCCCGAGCCGAGCGCGGAACTGTTGCCGAGGTCGATCGAGCCGGCCTGCAGCACGGTGCCGCCGCCGTAGTTGTTGCTGCCCGTCAGCGCCAGGGCGCCGCTGTTGAGCGTCAGGCTGCCGGCACCGGCAATGTTGCCGCCCAGAGTCAGGGCGCCCGCGCCGTTGAGCGACAGGGCGCCATTGAGCTGCACCGGGTTGGTGAGCGTGCCCGTGAAAGCGGTGTTCAGCGTGGCCGGACCACCGACCAGGAACAGGCCGGTGCCGAGCGAGCTGGCCGAGCCCAGCGTGAGCCCGCCCGCATTGAGCGCCAGCCCGCCGCTGAAGTTGTTGCTGCCGGACAGCGTCAGGGTGCCGGCCCCGTTCTTGATCAGCCCGCCCGCGCCGCTGATCGTGCCGCCGAGCGTCAGGCCGTTGGCGCCCTGCACGATCAGGCCGCCTGTCAGATTGACGTTCTGCGCCAGCGCCAGGCCCGGAAGCGACGCCTCGATGGCGCCGCCGTTGGCCGTCAGCGCCCCGGTGCCGAAGGCCAGCGGGTTGTCGAAGACCGAGAGACCGCCGTTGAGCGTGGTGGCGCCGCTCACCACCGCGCCGGTGAGCGTCCACGTCCCGCTGTTGACGGTCAGGTTCTCGAAGTTGAGGTACTGCAGGCCCGAGATGTTGCCGGTGCCGCCCGTGCCGGAGCCGGGTCCGGCGATGGTGTTCTGCAGCACGAGCGTGTCGCTTCCGCCGACGCCCGCATCGACCGTGCCCGTGGCGGCGAATGTGAGCAGGCCCGGTGGGAGGGTGAGCGTGGGAATGGCCACGGCAGGCAGCGGTATCAGTGGATTGCCGATCGACGACCCGGTCACCGCGACGAAGGTGTCGTTGCTGACTGTGGTGCCCAGCGAGACGCTGCCGTTGATGGTGCCCGCGTTGACGAAGGTGTTGCCGCCAGCGGTGGGACTCTCGAAAGCCACGCGGCCCGTGATCGTTCCGGTGTTCGTGAAGTTGACGTTGCCGCCGCCGTAGACGGCGACCGCGATCGAGTTGACCGGATCGAAAGCGCCCAGCACGCTCACGCCGATCGAGCCGCTGTTGTTGAACGTCGTGGTTCCGGCGTTGGCGATGACCGCCGCCGTGCCGAGCAGGCCGAAGGTGCCGTCGAAGGTGCCTTCGAGCGAGCCCGAGTTGTTCACCGTGACGTTGCTGCTGGTGGGCGCGATCAGGTTGCCGATGGTCAGGGCCCGCGCGAGCACGAGGGACCCCGCCGCATTCGCATCGATGGCACCCAGGTTGTTGAGCGTGATGTTGTTGCCCCCAAGGGCCATCGCGGTGCCGCCGGGCAGCGTGCTCATGATGCCGCCCGCCTGCAC
Organism: Variovorax sp. YR634; assembly: GCF_900106655.1. NCBI lineage: Bacteria > Pseudomonadati > Pseudomonadota > Betaproteobacteria > Burkholderiales > Comamonadaceae > Variovorax > Variovorax sp. YR634. The sequence continues at coordinate 48,623 of NZ_FNOL01000026.1, read as the reverse complement.
CGTCACGGCGAGGCCGTTCGCGTTGCTGAGAAAACTGTTCGGGTTCGGCGGCAGCGTGATCGGCACGCCGGTGCAACTCACCGTGTCGTTGTCGATGGGGGCTGCGGGTGTGCATGCCGCCGCCGCTTCGCCGCTGTGAAACTGCAGCGCCGCCAGCACCGCGAGGGCAGGGAGCACGCTGTGGCATACAGCACCGGTGCTGCCTCTTGTCCTTCCTGAACCACTGCGCTTCGTCAGTTCCGATGCGACCCGGAACTCCCCCGACCGATGATCAAAGATGACACGGTAGACATGGTTCACGGCTCGCCTCCAGCCTTGTAATGGCTGCGATTATTTGTATCGAGGCGTGTGAAATGAAAGGGTACTGAAAGGCTTCACGGAGCGCGAAGCCGCGGCGAATGAGGTCCAAGGAATTAACCGGCGGCGCTGGCCGGCGCTATGCGCAGAGTGCGCGAATGTCCGGCGGAATCGGTACCGCGCGGATGCCGCCGCCCTCGCGTTTCGCGGCGAAAATCCGCACCTCTTCGCATTCAAGGATCAGGTCTTCGCCGCGCGTCACGCGGTAGGTCTGCACGAAACTCTTGTCGCGCCACTCGGTGATGCGCACCGCAATCTGCAGCGTGTCCCCATAGCTCGCGGCCTTCACGAAGCGCGTGTGCGTGTCGACCAGCGGCGTGCCGATCACGCCCATCGTCTGGGCCGTTTCTTCCCAGCGCGGCACGCCGCACTCGGCAAAGAAGTGCCGCGATGCCGCATCGATCCAGCGGAAGAAGTTGGGAAACCAGACGATGCCGGCGGGGTCGCAATCGCCGAATTCGACGCGTGCGGTGTAGACGATTTCTTTGATGCTGCTCATCAGCCCATTCTCGTCGGCAGCCACAGGGCAATGATGGGGAAGGCGATCAGGATCACCAGCCGCACGATGTCGGTCACGATGAACGGCAGCACGCCCTTGAAGATGGTGGTGAAGCTCACGTCCTTCACCACGCTCTTGATGACGAACACGTTCATCCCCACCGGTGGATGGATGAGCCCCAGCTCCACCGTCATCACGATGATCACGCCGAACCAGATGGGGTCGAAGCCCAGGTGCACGATCACCGGGTAGATGATGGGCACGGTCAGGATGATCATCGCCATCGCATCCATCAGGCAGCCCAGCACCAGGTACATGAGCATGATGAGCGCGAGCACGCCGTAGCGGCCGATGCCCAGGCCGGTGAGAAATTCGGTGAGCTTCTGCGGGCTTTGCGTAATGGTGAGGAAGTAGCCGAACAGCAGCGCGCCGATCAGCACCGTGAACACCGCCGCAGCCGTGCGCGTGGCCGACAGCAGTGCCTCGCGGATCTTCGGGCCGTCGAGCTTGCGCCGCACCAGCCCGAGGATGAACGCGCCGCTCGCGCCCACGCCGCCCGCCTCTGTCGGCGTGAAGAAGCCGCCGTAGAGCCCGCCGATGACGAACACGAACAGCACCAGCGGCGCCCACACGTTCTTCAAATCCTTCAGGCGCTCCGACCACGGCTTGATCTCGCCGCCGGGCAGCCAGTCGGGCCGCAGTTTCACGATGATCGCGATGGTCAGCACGTACATGGCCATCGCGAGGATGCCGGGCACGATGCCCGCCATGAAGAGCTTGCCGATGTCCTGCTGCGTGAGGATGGCGTACACCGCCAGCACGGTCGAGGGCGGCAAGATCGCGCCCAGCGTGCCGCCCGCGGCAATCACGCCGGTGGAAAACGACTGCGGATAGTTGAAGCGCCGCATCTCCGGATACGCCACCGCCGAGAACGTGGCGGCCGTGGCTACCGACGAGCCGCAGATTGCCGCGAAGCCGCCGCACGCCACCACGGTGGCCACGCCGAGCCCGCCGCGCAGGTGGCCGATCATCGAGTTCGCGGCCTTGAAGAGCTCACGGCTCACGCCCGACACCGACACCAGCGCACCCATCAGCATGAACATGGGGATCACGCCGAAGGTGTAGTCGGTCACGGTGCGCATGGAGGTCTGGCCCACCAGCTTCAGCGCGGGACCGGGCCCGACGAGGTAGCTGTAGCCCACCACGCCGACCAGCCCCATCGCCATGCCGACCGGCACGCGCAACAACATCAAAACGAAGAGGGCGACGAAGCCCAGGATGGCAACTGCATCGGGGCTCATTCATCAGCCTTCTGTTCGGGGTGGATTTCTTCGAGCTGCTCGGGATGGAAGATCAGCCTGTAGGTGCGGATGGCGATCAGCAGCACCGCGCACACGTCGCCGGCCCAGGCCACCGCGTAGAAGGGCCAGGTCGGAATGTTGAGGTCGTAGGTCTGCACGTTGTCGACGTAGGTGCCGCGCACCTTGTCGAACAGCATGGCGGTCTGCACCGCCACCACGAACAGCAGCACCAGCGTGGCGAACACGTCGATCACGCGCTTCATGCGCGGGCCCGCAGCCGTCCACACGAGGTCGACCGTGATGTGGCCGCCGCGGTAGCTGGTGGCCGCGATGCCCCAGAAGATCAGGATGCCCAGCAGCATGCGGCCGAAATCGTATGCGTCGGGTATCGAGGTGTCGAAGAACTTGCGCAGCACCACGGCCACGAAGATGTTGAGCGCGACGATCCCCACGAAGATGGCGGCAAGCCATTCGATCGTGTTGATCGCGCGGTCCATATAGCTGGCGGACCGTGTAGCCATCGCTCAGAGCGCCGATTTGTATTTGACGAGGCTGGCCTTCAGTGCATCCATGATGGCCTTCGGGTCTTCACCCACCTTCTTCACGCTCTCGGCCCACTGCGCCTCCGAAGGCGCTGCCGCCTTGCGCCATGCATCGAGCTGCTCGGGCGTGAGCTTGTAGATCTCATGCCCCGACAGCGCCGCCATCTTGGCGTGCCCCGCAAACTCGAAGTCGGCCCACGGGCCGGCCACCTTCTGCGCCCATTCGCTGGTGCAGTGGTCGTCGATCACCTTCTTCTGCGCGGTGGACATGGCGTCGTACTTGCCCTTGTTCATCACCCACACGAAGGGCGTGACGTAGAGCGGTGCGTCCATGTGGTACTTCACCACCTTGTCGATGCCGAACAGGCCGATCGATCCCCACGGGAAGGTGATGGCGTCGGCCACGCCGCGCTCCAGCATGTCGCGCGACTCGGGCGCCGAGGCCTGCACGTTGGTGCCGCCCAGCGACGTGATGAGCTGGCCCACGGTGCTGGTGGCCGGGCGCACCTTCATGCCCTTGACGTCGGTGGGCACCGTGATCTTCTTGCGCGAGTGGAAGGTGCCCGGGTCATGCACGAACGCGAAGCAGTACTTCACGTCCTTCATTTCCTTGGCCGCGTAGTTGCGATACCAGGCGTCGATGGCAGCCGAGCCCTCCTTGCCGTTGGCGAACAGGAAGGGCAGCGACGCGCCCGCCATCACCGGGAAGCGCCCCGGTTGGTAGCCGGGGTTCACGTACGAGAAGTCGGCGATGCCGTCGCGCGCCATGTCGTAGTGGTCGAAGGCCTTGCCGAGCTGTTCCGACGGAAACAGGATGGCGGTGATGGTGCCGCCCGATTCCTTCTTGATGTCGTCGGCCCAGGCCTGCAGCGCGGGGTTGAGCGGGTGCTGCGCGGGCACCCAGCTCGACAGCTTGAGCTGCACGGGCTTGTCCTGCGCCTGCACGGCGGGCGTGCCCGCGACGAGCGCGGCGCAGGCTGCGAGCAGGGCAAGGGGCTGGATGCGGCGAGCGACGCGTTGCGGGCGTGGTTTGCCGAGGCGGCGGGGGCGGTGCGTGGTTTGCATGGTCTCCTTCGTTATGGGTAGCGTGTGAAATCGTCGGGTCCGGTGAGCCTAGGCAGGCGCGCGTGCGGGGTAAATGGAGGGTTTCCCGCGCGTGCTTTCCGGAGTTCGTTGTGTGGAGCCGTTCTGTTCGTCGAGCGAACGCGGCGTGGGCCGGTCGACATGGCGCGGCCCGAGCTCGCGTGCATGCGCGGCGCCGAGCAGCGTCATCGTGCGTTCGGTCTCCTGCGCGAGCAGTTGCAGCACCGACAGCGCGCCTCGCTCGCCGTCGCAGGCCAGTCCGTAGATGGGCGGGCGGCCGACGAGGACCGCACGCGCGCCCAGTGCGAGCGCCTTCACGACATCGCTTCCACGCCGGATGCCTCCATCCATGAGCACGGGGATGCGCCCGCCGACTGCATCGGCGATGGCGGGCAGCGCCGCGATGCTGGCCGGTGCCGCATCGAGCTGGCGTCCACCGTGGTTCGAGACCACGATGCCGTCCGCGCCATGCCGCACCGCGCGCCGCGCGTCTTCCGCGCCGAGCAGGCCCTTGACGAGCAGCGGGCCGTCCCAGAGCTTGCGCAGCCACGCGAGGCTTTCCCATGTCAGCGTGCGGTCCATGGTGCGCGAGAGCAGCGCGGCCTGCGTCTGCGCTGAGACCGGTGCGTCGTCGTCATCTGGCAGCAGATTCGCGAACTGCGGCATGCCACCGCGCGCCAGGCGCAGCAGCCATGCGGGGTGCCGCGCCATGTCGAACACCGTGCCGGGCGTGAGGCGCATCGGCACGCGGAAGCCGTGCCGCAGGTCGCGTTCGCGCAAGCCGCCGACGGGCACATCCACCGTGAGCACCAGCGCCTCGAAGTTGGCTGCGCGCGCGCGGCGCACGATGCGCTCGGCGATGGCGCGCTCGCCCATCACATAGAGCTGCATCCACAGCGTGGCGTCGGGGGCGGCGGTGCGCACGTCCTCGATGCGGGTGTTCGATGCGGTCGAGAGGATGAAGGGCACGCGCGCGGCCTGCGCGGCGCTGGCCAGCAGGGCATCGGCGCGCGGGCGCACAAGGCCGGCCAGCCCGATGGGCGCGACCGCGAAAGGCGCACGCCAGCGTCGGTCGAAGAGTTCGATACCGATGTCCATCGCATGCGTGTCGCGCAGGCACTCCGGAATCAGCGGCAGTGCTTCGAGCGCATCGCGGTTGCGCCGCAGGCAGCGTTCGTCCTCCGCGCCGCCGTCGACATAGTCGAACACCAGGCGCGGCAGCACGCGCCGTGCGCGGCGGCGGTAGTCCTCGACGTTGAGCAGCTGCGTCATCGTGGGCGCCTTCCGTCTCAGGCGCCGCCGGTCGGCTTGCGCTTCATCCAGCGGATGGGCTGGGCCTTGATGGGGCGTGCGGGCGCGCCATGTTCGACCAGTGCGGCATCGAGCGCCTTGCCCGCGTCGTCAGCCAGTGCGGCCGTGCGCGCGGCGGCCACGGCCAGCGCGCGATCGGCCGGCGCCACGCCGGGCTGTGCGGCGAGGTGGTCGGTCACGTGCAGCAGGTTGTCCTTGCCGCGTTCGTTGGTGCTGCCGTAGCCCTTGATGAGCCGCCCGCACAGCGCGAGTTCGTGGCCCAGCGTCCAGGCTTCGCGCGTGCCGGCTTCCACGGCGGCGAGCCAGCGTTCGATGAGCGCCTGTTCCTCGGCGAAGCGGCTGCCGCGGCGGCGCAGCCAGCGCAGCGAGGCCAGCAGCCGCAGCGAGGCCATGCCGAACACCGAATGACTGCCCACCTTCAGCGGCAGCGCCCACGGCGCGAGGCCGCGCGCCTGCCGGCCCCGGTCCCATGCCGTCACGCGGCGCGAGAGCGAAGGAGGCAGCAGCGCCGCGAACTCGGCGGCACCTGGCTTGAAGTGGTCGTAGACCTTCACGATGTCTTCATCGCCGGCCCGCACCTCCTGCCGCACCCGCTGTGCGCGGCTCGCGCGGCCCTTGAGCGCGGCCACGCGCACGATGTCGTCGAAGGCCATCCACAGCGCGAGCCAGCGCGCGGCCTCGCGGGTGATGGCAAAGCCATGTGCACCGGCCGGATCGGCGGCGCGCTCTGCGTCCAGCACGCGGCCCAGGCGTTCGGCATAGAGCGCGGCGTAGGCGGCGTCCTGGTAGTCGAGCACGCGGGCGTGGCCGAGCGTGAGCATGTCGTGCACGGCCGGCGGAAAGCGCCGCGCGAGGTCGGCGGGCAGGGCGCTGGCTGGCGGTGGTGCGTCGCTCGTGTCTCCGGCCAGCACGCTGCTGACGAAGGCGGCCTGTGCGCGCGGGGCGCTCACCGCGTCGAAGGCTGCCGCGAAGCCCCGCAGGCTGGCGGCGGCCATCTTGCCGAGCTTGTCCGGCGCGCTCGTGTCGCCGCCGCGCACAACGTGCTCGTAGGCCTCGCGCGGGAACGGAAGCAGCCCGCTGCCCGCGATGGCGCCGAGCATCACCGCGCTGACCACCGTGCCGCTGTCGCGCGCGATGGCGTTCATGTCGAACACATGGTGCTCGCGGCTGAAGGCCTTCACCACGTCGAGAAGTCGTTGCGCGTCGGTGCGGCCATCACCGGGCTCCATGCGCTCGGCCGTCGTGAAGATGCGAGCCGACGAACTGATGACCAGCGTGCGCAGCGGCGCGCTCATGCCGTTGCCGATCTGCCGCGCGGTTTCCAGCAGCTCCGACGAGACGATCGCGTCGAGCGCGCCCGGCACCGGGCTCAGGCTGAACACGGGGCGCTTGCCGCCGAGCTGCGCGAGCGGCACCGGGAACACTTCGAGGTAGTAGGTGGTGGCGCCCGTGCGCTGTGCCACGCCGGGAATCGACGTGCTCTGCGCCGCGTAGCCGGCGTGGCGTGCGATGTCGACCAGCCATTCGGTCAGCACGCCGCCGCCTTCGCCGCCGAGGGCGCAGACGAGCAGGGTGAGGGGGCGGTTCTGTTCCATGCCTTCGCTCCTCACGCCGGTTGCAGCGCGCGAACGACCGCACCGCGCAGCCCGTGCAGCAGTCGCTCATGCCACTTCGGGTTCTGCACCACCTCGGCCCGGTAGAAGCTCGGGCACAGCGTGGCCGCATGCGCATTCGCGCCGCACAGCCCGCAGCCCACGCAGCCGTCGATCACGGTGGCGACAGGGTCCACCTTCAGCGGATCGGGGTTGTCCTTGAGCGTGAGCGTCGGGCAGCCCGACAGGCGGATGCAGGCGTGGTCGCCGTTGCACACGTCCTCGTCGACGCCGTACTTCACGCGCACCACGCGCTCGCCCTTCTTCAGCAACCCGGCAATCCACGGCTTGATGCGGCGCTGGCGCTCCAGCTGGCATTCGCCCTCGGCGATCACCACCTTCAGGCCGTTGAAATCGCTGGTGAGCGCCTCGGTCAGCGTCTTGCGCATGCGCTCCACGTCGTAGGTGGTGACGGTGCGCATCCACTTCACGCCCAGGCCCTTGAGCGTGTCTTCTATGGTCTGGTTCTTGTCGACCAGGCTCTGCTGCTTGTCGACGGCGCGCTCCTTGATCTCGTCGTCGGGCGTCGAGATGATGTCCTGCGTGCCGGTGGCCGAGGTGTAGCCGTTCTTGAAGATCAGCAGCACCGCGTCGTCGCCGTTGAACAGCGCGCTCTGCACGCCCGTGAGCAGGCCGTTGTGCCAGAAGCCGCCGTCGCCCATTATCGACAGCGTGCGGCGGTTCATCATCGGCGCCACGCCCGCGCGGCTCGCCAGGCTCATGCCGTAGCCCAGGATCGAGTGGCCCATCGAGAAGGGCTCGAAGGTGCCGAAGGCGTGGCAGCCGATGTCAGCCGCGATGTGCACCGGGCCGGTCTGCTGCTGCGCGAGCTTCAACGCCGAGAACACGGGTCGTTCGGGGCAGCCGATGCAGAAGCTCGGCGGCCGGTTGGGCAGCGGCGCGCTCAGGCTGCGCGCAACGGCTTCGCGGCGCTCGCGGTTGCCGGCCAGCCAGGCCTGCGCCGAAGACGAGGCTTCGCTTGCCTCGATGTACTTCGCGGCAAAGGTGCCGATGCCGCCCGAGAGCACCTCGACGCCGTACTCGCCCGCCGACGGCAGCATGTCCTTGCCGTGCAGCGGCGTCTGGATGTCGCGCCGGCGCAGCAGGGTGGCGATGTCCTGCTCGATGTACTCGGGCTGGCCTTCTTCCACCACAAGCACCGCGCGCTTGCCTACGCAGAAGTCGGCGACTTGTTCAGGTACCAGCGGGTAGGTGACGTTGAGCACGAGGATCGGGATGTCCGTCTCGCCGAAGGCATCGGCCAGCCCCTGCTGTTGCAGGCTGCGGATCAGTGCGTTGTAGAGCCCGCCCTGCACAACGATGCCAAGGTCGGCGTGGCGCCGGCCCGGTATCAGTTCGTTGAGGCCGTGCTCGACGATGTAGCGCCGCGCTGCCGGAATGCGCTCGTCGCCCTTGAGCTTCTCGTGCCGGAAGGTGACGGGTGGATGTGCGAGCCGCATGTAGTCGAAGCCCGCCGGCTCCGTCATCAGCGCGCGGGTCGAAATGGCGGGCGCCATGTTGTCCTTGCATTCGAAGCTGCCGCGCACATGGCAGGTGCGGATGCGCAGCTCCATCAGGCAGGGCATGTTCGAGCTTTCGGAGAGGCGGAAGCCTTCTTCCACCATGCGCACCATCACGCCGAGGTCGGGCCGCGGGTCGAGCAGGCACATGCTCGACTTGAGCGCGTAGGCATGCGTGCGCTCCTGGATCACGCTGGCGCCTTCGCCGTAGTCCTCGCCCACCACGATCAGCACGCCGCCGGTCACGCCCGGCGAGGACAGGTTCGACAGCGCATCGGCCGCCACGTTGGTGCCGACGATGGACTTCCACGTGACCGCGCCGCGCAGCGGGTAGTGAATGGACGCGCCGAGCATTGCCGCGGCCGAGGCCTCGTTGGAGCAGGCCTCCACGTGCACGCCCAGCTCATCCATGTAGGCCTTGCCCTGGACCATCACGTCGAGCAGGTGCGACACCGGCGCGCCCTGGTAGCCGCCGACGTAGGCCACGCCCGATTGCAACAGGCCCTTGGTGATCGCGAGGATGCCCTCGCCGTGAAAGGTGTCGCCTGCGCCGAGGCGCAGCATTTCCACTTCCTTGCTGAATGAGACTTCCAAGAGATTCGGCTCCGATGTTCGTTGGGGGGGAGGGTTCGGGGTGCGCAGTGCCGGCACCGTGCATCCGCCGGTGCTGCACGCCGGAAGAGGGCGTTTATTTGGGAGGCGGCTTGGGCGCCGCGCCGGGAAAGCGCGCCACGTAGTAGGCGAGGGTGTCCAGGTCTTCCGGTGGAACGCGGCCCACCGCTTCGCCCATGGCCTGCGTGTAGCCCGGGCGCTTGCCGGTGCGGAAGCCTTGCAGGGACAGTTGCAGATAGTCCTCGTGCTGCTGTGCGATGCGCGGCACCTGCTGGCCGCCGCTCAGGTCGGCGCCGTGGCAGAGCAGGCAGCGATGTTCCTGCGCCAGCACCTGGCCGCGCGCCATGCGCGCCGCGTCGGCCGGCGCGGCAGGCGGCGGGGGAGGCACCGCGGGCAGGGTGGCGATGAAATCGGAGAAGCCGCGCAGGTCCTCGTCCTTCATGGTCTTCGCCACCGCCGTCATCGCGGGGTTGTCGCGCCGGCCTTCACGGAAGAGATACAGCTGCGTGATCGCATAGAACGAATGCTGCCCCGCGAGCACCGGCGTGCCTGCCATGTCGCTGCGGCCATTGGCGCCGTGGCACGAGGCGCAGAGCTCGGCGTAGCGCTGGGCGTAGCCGCCCTTTGTCGCCTGCGTGCCCTGTGCACCGGCCGACGATGCTGCCGCCGCCATGATCATTGCCGCCATCGCGTGTCGAAAGAGAAGGCCCGCTGGTGTCATCGGCCGCCGTAGCTGATGCGGTAGATAGCGCCGGCGTGGTCGTCGCTCACGAGCATCGAGCCGTCCTCCAGCACCAGGAAGTCCACCGGCCGGCCGAGGTAGGTGTTGTTCTCGACGAAGCCGGTCATGAAGGGCTCGACCTTCGCGCCGCCTTTGCCGTCCGGCCAGGCGACCGCGATGTCGGCGTACTTGACGGTGCGGTTCCACGGGCCGTGGCGTGCGATGAACATGGCGCCGCGGTACTTGGCCGGGAACATCTTTCCCTTGTAGAAGGTGAGGCCCAGCGCGGCGGCGTGCGGGCCGAGCAGCGCGGCGGGCTTCACGTAGTCGTTGCAGCTCTTGCCCCAGCCGAATTCGGAGTCGGCGATGTTGCCCTGGTGGCAGTACGGGTAGCCGAAGTGCTGGTCGGGCCTGGTCACCACGTTCAGCTCGTCGTTCGGCAGGTCTTCGCTGAGCCAGTCGCGGCCGTTGTCGGTGAACCAGAGGTTGCCGGTCTTGGGATCGAAGTCGAAGCCCACGGTGTTGCGCACGCCGCGCGCCACGGTCTCGATGCCGCTGCCGTCGGGGTTCATGCGGAAGATGCGCGCGTGTGCGTCGTCGGGCTCGCACAGGTTGCAGGGCGCGCCGACCGCGTAGTAGAGCTTGTCGTCGTGCATGCGCAGGTAGCGCCAGCTGTGGTCCTGCCCGCCGGGCAGCTTGTCGTTGAGAACCACGGGCGTGCCGGGGTTGTCCAGCTTGTCCTCGATGCCGTCGTAGCGAACGATCTGCTTGTGGGTCGCGAGGTAGAGCGCTCCTTTGTAGAACTCGATGCCGGTGGCGAACTCGGTCTTGTCGATGATGGTCCTGGGCTTGCGGTCGCCCTTCTCGGCAATTGCATAGACCTTGTTGCCCACGAAGAGCGTGCTCACGAACACAGTGCCCTTGGCGCCCTGGCGCAGCTCGCGCGCGTCGAGCACGCCCGAGGCCCAGGTCTCGACCTTGAAGCCGGGCGGCAGCTTGAACTTGGCCGTGGGCAACTGGTCGGCCGCGGTCGGAATCGGGAAGGAGGGCACCGGCGCCATGCGCGTGGCGGCTTCGTTCTTCGGCCTGCCCTTGGCCCAGCCCGGCTCTTCGGTGGGCGGCTGCTGGGCCCATGCGGTAACGGCTGCGCAGAGAAGGGCGGCGAGCGCCGCATGCGCGCGGAACGCGCCGAATGCACGAATCGGGGCCATGTCTTGTCTCCTTCTTGTCGTGGGGCTGTCCGGTCGCGGGGGCGATCCGGAAAGCGCCCGCCAGTGTGCGTGGCGCTGCTGCAGCGTTCAATAAAATAATCGAGCTAAGTAATATGAACGGCATGCATATGGAAACGCTCGACCTCAACCTGCTGCGGCTGTTCGACGCGGTCTACCGCGAGCGCAACGTGAGCCGCGCCGCCGAATCGCTGGGCCTCACGCAGCCGGCAGCCAGCCACGGCCTGGGCCGCCTGCGGCTGCTGCTTGCCGATGCGCTCTTCACCCGCGCCCCCGGCGGCGTGGCGCCAACGCCGCGCGCCGACCGGCTGGCGGTGGCCGTGCAGGCGGCGCTGAGCGTGCTGGAAGAAGCGCTACACGAGTCCGACCACTTCGAGCCGCTGGTGTCGCGCAAGACCTTCCGCATTCACATGAGCGACATCGGCGAGGGGCGCTTCCTGCCGGCGCTGATGGCGCGACTGCGCGAGTTGTCGCCTGGGGTGAGGGTCGAGACCATGCCGCTGGCGCCGGGCGACATCGCCACCGGCCTCGACGGCGGCAAGGTCGATTTCGCCTTCGGCTTCCTGCCGCGCGTGAAGGACACCCAGAGCACGCAGCTGCTGAAGGACCGCTACATCGTGCTGCTGCGAAAGGATCATCCCTTCGTGAAGCGGCGGCGCAGCGGGCAGGCGTTGCTCGAGGCCCTGCAGGAACTCGAGTACGTGGCGGTGCGTACGCATGCCGACACGCTGCGCATCCTGCAGCTGCTGAACCTCGAAGACCGGCTGCGGCTGACTACCGAGCACTTCATGGTGCTGCCGGCGATCGTGCGTGCTACCGATCTGGCGGTGGTGATGCCGCGCAACATTGCGCGCGGCTTTGCTGAGGAGGGGGGGTATGCCATCGTCGAGCCGCCGTTTCCGCTGCGCGACTTCACGGTGTCGCTGCACTGGAGCAAGCGCTTCGAGGCCGATCCGGGGAACCGGTGGCTCAGGCAGGTCATCGTCGAGCTGTTCTCGGAGAAGCCGTGAATTCGTGAGTTGGCGCGCGGTTATTCTTGGGTGGCCGCCGCCTCTGCGCCTCCCGTTGCCCTGATTGCTTTCGAATGTTCGTTTTGCTTCCCCTTTCCCCCGCACTCTGAAGACGCAGCCGGTGCAAGAAGTTCTTTCCCAGGCCGGCCCCGTGCTGGTCTTCATGGCCTGCGTGGCGCTCGCCACCTATGCGCAGAACCTGACCGGTTTTGCATTCAGCCTCATCCTGCTCGGGCTGGTGTCGGTGTTCCATATCGCCAGCGTGAGCGACACCGCCAACGCCGCCACGGTGCTGAGCCTGATCAATGCGTGGACGTATTTCCGCGCCCGGCCCGGCGTGGTGCCCTGGCAGCTGATGAAGCCGGCGCTCAATGGCAGCACGGTAGGCGTGATCGTGGGCCTGATGCTGCTCACATGGCTCAGTGGCGGGGCGGTCAACTGGCTGCGCGGGCTGCTGGGCGTGTCGATCCTGGGCTGCGCCGTGCTGCTGGTGCTGCAGGGCAAGCCGCTGCCGGTGGTGTCGGGGCGCACGAGCTTTGCCGTCATCGGCGGGTTGTCCGGTGTGCTGGGCGGGCTGTTCTCGAGCTCGGGGCCGCCCATCGTCTTCCATATGTACCGCCAGCCGCTGGATCGCGAGCTGGTGCGCCGCGCGCTGCTGCTGATGTTCGCGTTCAACTCGCTCGTGCGGCTGGTGATCGTGGTGCCGACGGGCCACTTCTCGTGGCATGCGGCGCTGCTCGCCGGGTGCGCGATGCCGGTGGTCTACGGGGTGACGCGTGTGCACCACCGGTTGCCGAACAAGCTGCGGCCGCGTACGCTGAAGTGGCTGGTCGGCGGCTTGCTCGCGGCGGCGGGCTCGACGCTGATCGCCTCCGCGTGGGTGGCCATCGCGCACGGCTGACCACCGCCTGGGCCACGGCACTGCCCGGTGTGTGGCCCGGTAATTGCAGAGCATGCGCAAGGGTTTCCCCGTACGTGGCATACCGACCCCCACATACGCGTTATGGGCCCCTCCGTATGCACGACGCCGAACAAGCCGCTAACGTCCATGACTGACCCACGACGGGTCCCCCACGAGCCCAAAAGCATGAGCACCGACAGCAGCAGTAGCAGCCAGATTCACCCGATCCGCTTTTTCCATCGCGGAAAGATCGTCGACGTCACCGGCGTCCACCCGACCCGTTCCGTGCTCGACTGGCTGCGCGAGGACGCCCGCTGCACCGGCACCAAGGAAGGCTGCAACGAAGGCGACTGCGGCGCCTGCACCGTCGTCATCGGCGAACTCGCAACCGACCCGAACGCCCCGGGCGCCGTTGGCGGCCTGAACCTGCAGACGGTCAACGCCTGCATCCAGTTTCTTCCCACGCTGCACGGCAAGGCCCTGTTCACGGTCGAAGACCTCAAGGCGCAGACCCAGTGCCAGGCCAAGGCACAGGACAGCAACATCGGCAAGAAGCACCCCGTGCACACGCTGCACCCGGTCCAGCAGGCCATGGTCGACTGCCACGGCTCCCAGTGCGGCTTCTGCACGCCCGGCTTCGTGATGTCGCTGTGGGCCACCTACGAGCACCACCAGGCCGAAGGCACGCAGCCCACCCGCCAGCAGCTGGCCGACGACCTCTCCGGCAACCTGTGCCGCTGCACCGGCTACCGGCCGATCCTCGATGCCGGCCAGCGCATGTTCGACCTGCCTTCGGTTCGCCTCGACACCCAGCCCGTGGTCGCAGCGCTCACCGCCCTGCAGAACGACGGCCTGGACCTGAACTACGCCGCCCCGCTCGGCGCCCGCATCGACCACTTCCACGCCCCCAAGACCCTGGCCCAGCTCGCCGCGCTGCGCGAACAGAAGCCACGCGCCCAGCTGCTGGCCGGTTCGACCGACGTCGGCCTCTGGGTCAACAAGCAGTTCCGCGACCTGGGCGACATCATCTACGTGGGCGACGTGGCCGAAATGAAGACGATCGAAGACCGCCCGAACAATGCAGGTGGCGAGCTCTACATCGGCGCAGGCGCCTCGCTCGAATCCGCCTTCGCCGCACTGGTCGAGCGCGTGCCCAGCCTGGCCGAGGTGTGGCTGCGCTTCGCCTCGCCGCCGATCCGCCACGCCGGCACCATGGGCGGTAACGTGGCCAACGGCTCGCCCATCGGCGATTCGCCACCCGTGCTGATGGCGCTCGACGCGCAGATCGAGCTGCGCCGCGGCGATGTGGTGCGCCGCATGCCGCTGCCCGAGTTCTATCTGGACTACATGAAGAACCAGCTGCAGCCCGGCGAATTCGTCCAGGGGCTGGCCGTTCCGCATGCCGCGCTGCGCCGCCAGATTCGCGCCTACAAGATCAGCAAGCGCTTCGACTGCGACATCTCGGCGCTGTGCGCGGGCTTTGCCATCGAGCTCGAAGCCGGCAGCGACACGGTGAAGGCCGTGCGCCTGGCCTTCGGCGGCATGGCCGCCACCGTCAAGCGCGCCGCGAACGCCGAGGCTGCTTTGCTCGGCAAGCCGTGGACGCAGGCCAGCGTGGCCACTGCCAAGCTGGCGCTTGCGCAAGACTTCAAACCGCTGTCGGACATGCGCGCGTCGGCCGACTACCGGCTGCAGGTGGCGCAGAACCTCATTCAGCGCCTCTGGCTCGAAACCCGCGCCGAAGACGCCCTGTCGCTGGAAGAAACCAGCGTCTGGAGCGTGATGCCCCACGCGACCCCGGCCACTGCCGCAGGAGTCTGACCATGAACAAGCCCATCGACGCCCGCCTGCTGCAGCCCTCCGAGGCCTTTGCCGACTACCTGACCAACACCGCCGCCCGCATCGACGTGGGCGCTGAAGCGCTGGCGCACGAGCGCGGCATGCGCGTGGGCATCAGCCGGCCGCACGAATCGGCGCACCTGCACGTTGCCGGCGAAGCGACCTACATCGACGACATTCCCGAGCTCACCGGCACGCTGCATTGCGCGCTGGGCCTGTCGCCGGCCGCCAATGGCCGCGTCACGGCGCTGTCGCTCGACGCCATTCGCGCCATGCCGGGTGTGGTCGCGGTCATCACGGCTGACGACATTCCGGGCACCAACGACTGCGGCTCGATCATTCACGACGACCCGATCCTGCTGCCCGTGAACGACGGCGGCGAGATCCGCTACCTCGGCCAGCCGGTGTTCGCCGTGATCGCCGAAACCCGCGCTGACGCGCGCCGCGCCGCCGCGAAGGCCAAGGACGCGCTGACCATCGAGGCCCAGCCGCCCGTGCTCACGCCGCAGGCCGCGCACGAACGCGGCCAGTACGTGGTGCCGCCGATGCACATCGTGCGCAGCGGCGGTGCCGCCAACGAAGGCGACGAGGTAGCGGTGCGCACCGCCATCGCCAACGCGCCGCATCGCCACAAGGCCACGCTCGACGTGGGCGGGCAGGAACAGTTCTATCTCGAAGGCCAGATCAGCTACGCCATTCCGAAGGAAGGCGGCGCGCTGCACATCCATTGCTCCACGCAGCACCCGAGCGAGATGCAGCACCTGGTGGCGCATGCGATGCACCTGCAGTCGAACGAAGTGCATGTGGAATGCCGGCGCATGGGCGGCGGCTTTGGCGGCAAGGAGTCGCAGTCGGCACTGTTCGCCTGCGTGGCGGCCATTGCGGCGCGGCAGCTGCAGCGCCCCGTGAAGCTGCGGCTCGACCGCGACGACGACTTCATGGTCACGGGCCGGCGTCACTGCTTCTGGTACGAGTACGAAGTCGGCTACGACGACGAAGGCCGCATCCTCGGCGCAGAGATCACGATGGTCTCGCGCGCCGGCCACTCGGCCGACCTGTCGGGCCCGGTGATGACGCGTGCGCTGTGCCACTTCGACAACGCCTACTGGCTGCCCAACGTGGCCATGCACGGCTTCTCGGGCAAGACGAACACGCAGAGCAACACGGCCTTCCGCGGCTTCGGCGGTCCGCAGGGCGCGATTGCCATCGAGAACATCATGGACTCGGTGGCCCGCGAGCTGAAGCGCGACCCGCTCGACGTGCGGCGCGTCAACTTCTACGGCAAGGCGGAGAACAACGTCACGCCGTATCGCCAGACCGTCACCGACAACATCGTCCACGAACTCGTGGCCGAGCTGGAAGCCAGCAGCGACTACCGCGCGCGGCGCGAAGACATCGCGGCCTTCAACAAGAAGAGCACGGTGCTCAAGCGCGGCCTGGCACTGGCACCGCTGAAGTTTGGCATCTCGTTCAACGTGAAGCACTTCAACCAGGCCGGCGCGCTGGTGCATGTGTACACCGACGGCTCGATCCTCGTGAACCACGGCGGAACCGAGATGGGGCAGGGCCTCAACACCAAGGTGGCGCAGGTGGTGGCGCACGAGCTGGGCGTGAGCTTCGAGCGCGTGCGCGTCACGGCGACCGACACGACCAAGGTGGCCAACACCTCGGCCACTGCCGCGTCGACCGGCGCCGACCTGAATGGCAAGGCCGCGCAGGACGCAGCCCGCCAGATTCGCGAGCGCCTGGCCGAGAGTGCGTCCGAGCGCCATGGTGGCAAGGCCAGCGAAGTGCGCTTTGCCAACGACAAGGTCGAGGTCAACGGCCGCACGCTGGCTTTCAGCACCGTGGTGGGCGAGGCGTACCTCGACCGCAAGCAGCTGTGGTCCGACGGCTTCTACGCCACGCCCGGCCTGAGCTGGGACAAGGACAAGATGCAGGGCCGCCCGTTCTACTACTACGCCTACGGCGCGGCGGTGAGCGAGGTGATCGTCGACACGCTCACCGGCGAGTGGAAGCTGCTGCGCGCCGACATCCTGCACGACGCGGGCAAGTCGCTGAATCCGGCGGTGGACATCGGCCAGGTCGAAGGTGCCTTCATCCAGGGCATGGGCTGGCTCACCACTGAAGAGCTGGTGTGGCACCCGCAAAGCGGCAAGCTCACCACGCACGCGCCCAGCACCTACAAGATTCCGACCGCCAACGACTGCCCGCCCGTGTTCAACGTGCGCCTGTTCGAAGGCCAGAATTTCGAAGACTCCATTCACCGCAGCAAGGCCGTGGGAGAACCGCCGCTGCTGCTGCCGTTCTCGGTGTTCTTCGCGATCCGCGATGCGGTGTCGGCGGCCGGTGGGCACAGGGTCGATCCGCCGCTGAAGGCGCCGGCCACCAGCGAGTCGATCCTCCGAGCCATCACCGCCGTGCAGGCGGTGGAACCCGCATCGGCCGAATGACAGCGGGCCGTGCTCGCACGGTCCGAGCTTCACTTCCACACCCGGTTTCGCCAAATGCTGCGCTGTATAACTGTTCGCACAGACAAGAAAGGTGTGAACAGCCATGAGAGACCAGGCGCTTTTCGACAAGATCGATCTTCATTTGATCCGGGTGCTTCACACCGTGCTGACCGACCGCAGCGTCTCGCGCGCAGCCATCCGCCTGGGCATGTACCAGCCGGCCGTCTCGGCCGCGCTGAAGCGCCTGCGCGAGCTGTCGGGCGATCCGCTCCTGGTGCGCTCGGGCTCGGGCATGGTGCCCACCGACGCGGGGCTGCGCATGATCGAGCCGGCTGCGAGCATTCTTCGCGCGGCCGAGATGCTGTTCTCGGATGCGCGGGGCTTCGAGCCGCAGTCGGCGGCCACCACCTTCCGCATCGCGGCCAGCGACTACATGGACCCGCTGTTCCTGCCCATGCTGGTGGCGCAGGTCAAGCGCGACGCACCGCTGTGCCAGATCGAGATCCACGCGCTCTCGCCCGACTCGGACTACCACGGCCACCTGGCACTCGGCCAGGTCGATCTGGTGATCGGCAACTGGCTCAAGCCACCGGAAGACCTGCACATGGCGCGGCTCTTCGGCGACGAGGTGGTGTCGCTGGTCAACAAGGACCATCCGGCGGTGCGCCGCGGCTGGGATCTGGAGACATGGCTAGCGGCAGAGCACATCGCGCCCACGCCCATGCACCCGGGCGGGCGCGGCATCATCGACCAGATGCTCGACGAGCTGGGTCGGCAGCGCAACATCACGGCGCGCTGCGCGCACTTCAGCCTCATTCCGGACATGGTGGCGTCGAGCCTGCTGGTGCTGACCACCGGGCGCCAGTACTGCGAGCGTTTTGCGTCGCGGCTGCCGCTGAAGATTCTCGATTGCCCCGTGGCGCTGCCGCGCCTCATGTACTACCAGCTCTGGCACGAACGCACCCATTCGTCGAGCTCTGCGCGCTGGCTGCGCGAATGCATCAAGGACGTGGCGGCTTCGCTGCGGCCCCCGGCTTCCGCCATACCCGGTGTATCTGGCGCCGCGGCGCGCCCGCCTGCCGCCCCTGAAACCCCGGATCCCTGAGAAAACCCCGTTCGCGCCGGCGTCGTGAGCGGGGGAACGATGAAAACCGCCACTACAACAGCTGGAGACAAGCGAAATGAGTACGTTGGAACAGGCGCCGAAAGGCGCCGAGCCCCGCATCCCGGGGCATGTCGAGTCCGCGCGTCCGCGTGCGGCTGTGGGCAGCGCAAGCGGCTCGGGCCTGCTTGAACGCATGTTCAAGCTCAGTGCGCACAACACCACCGTGCGCACCGAGGTCATCGCGGGGCTCACTACCTTCCTGACGATGGCCTACATCATCTTCGTGAACCCGTCGATCCTCGGGGACGCGGGCATGCCGAAGGGCGCGGTCTTCGTCGCCACCTGCCTCATTGCGGCGCTGGGCACGCTCATCATGGGCCTGTACGCCAACTACCCGATTGCCATGGCGCCGGGCATGGGCCTGAACGCCTACTTCGCCTACGTGGTGGTGCTGGGCATGGGCTACACGTGGCAGGTTGCGCTGGGCGCGGTGTTCATCTCGGGCTGCCTGTTCCTGATCGTCACGGTCACGGGGTTGCGGGAGCTTTTCATACAGGGCATACCGCAGTCGTTGCGAACTGCGATCACCGTGGGCATCGGCATGTTCCTGGCGCTCATCGCGCTGAAGAGCGCCGGCGTGGTGGCAGCATCGCCCGCCACTTTCGTCACGCTGGGCGACCTGCACTCGGCACCGGTGGTGCTGGCGACGCTGGGCTTTCTCATCATCGTGGCGCTCGACAAGCTCAAGGTGCGCGGCGCGATCCTGATCGGCATCGTCACGGTGACGGTGCTGTCGTTCTTCTTCGGCGGCAACAAGTTCCATGGCGTGTTCGATGCGCCGCCGTCCATCGCGCCCACCTTCATGCAGCTCGACATCCTGGGCGCGCTCAAGGGCGGCATCCTGAACGTGGTGCTGGTGTTCTTCCTGGTCGAGATGTTCGACGCCACCGGCACGCTGATGGGCGTGGCCAAACGCGCCGGCCTGCTGGTGCCGGGCAAGATGGAGCGCATGAACAAGGCGCTGCTGGCCGACAGCGGCGCGATCTTCGCCGGCTCGCTGCTCGGCACGTCGAGCACCACGGCCTACGTGGAAAGCGCTGCGGGCGTGCAAGCGGGTGGGCGCACCGGCCTCACGGCCGTGGTGGTGGCGCTGCTGTTCCTGGCCTGCCTGATGATCTCGCCGCTGGCGGGCTCGGTGCCGGCCTATGCCACCGCGCCGGCGCTGCTCTTCGTGGGCTGCCTGATGCTGCGCGACCTGGTCGAGCTCGACTGGGAAGACACCACCGAGGTGATCCCCGCCGCGGTGACCGCGCTGACGATGCCCTTCACCTACTCGATCGCCAACGGCCTGGCCTTCGGCTTCATCACGTACGCCGTGCTGAAGCTCTGCACCGGCCGGGCACGGGAAGTGCATGCGATGGTCTGGGTCATCGCCGCCGTGTTCCTGTTCAAGTTCGCCTATATCGGCGGACACTGATGCAATGAACTGAGCGAAGCGCCGTCGGGCGCCGATGGTCGCGGGAGCACGCTATTAAACTGATAGCTGTTCCCGCTTTGTTGCAGTTGAACGAGACAAATCCACGAAACCCGGCATGACAACCCCCAGACTCCAGCTCGCGAACATCACCAAGCGGTATCCCGCGGTGGTGGCGAACAGCGACATCTCCCTGGCCGTGCAGCCCGGCGAAATCCACGCCGTGCTCGGCGAGAACGGCGCCGGCAAGTCGACCCTGATGAAGATCATCTACGGGTCGGTCAAGCCCGACGAGGGCACCGTGATGTTCGACGGCCACGTCGTCAACCTGCGCAACCCGCAGCAGGCGAGGGCGCTGGGCATCAGCATGGTGTTTCAGCACTTCAGCCTGTTCGACACGCTCACCGTGGCCGAGAACGTCTGGCTGGGGCTCGACAAGTCGCTGCAACTGGCCGAGGTTGCGCGCAGCATCACCGCCAAGGCGAGCGAGTACGGGCTCGACATCGACCCCTCGCGCCCGGTGCACACGCTGTCGGTGGGCGAGATGCAACGGGTGGAGATCATCCGCGCGCTGCTCACCAACCCCAAGCTGCTGATCCTCGATGAGCCGACCTCGGTGCTCACGCCGCAGGCGGTCATCAAGCTCTTCCATGTGCTGAACAAGCTGGCCTCCGAGGGTTGCAGCATCCTCTACATCAGCCACAAGCTGCACGAGATCCAGGAGCTGTGCAGCGCCTGCACCGTGCTGCGTGGCGGCAAGGTGACGGGGGTGTGCAATCCGCAGAACGAGAGCACGCAGTCGCTGTCGCGGCTGATGATCGGCAGCGAGCCGCCGCCGCTGCAGCACCGGCCGGTGCATGCAGGCGCTGTGGCTTTGCGCGTCGACGGGCTGTCGCTGGCGCGCGAAGACCAGTTCGGCATGGACCTCGAGGGCATCTCGTTCGAGGTTCGCGCGGGCGAGGTCGTCGGTATTGCAGGCGTCTCGGGCAACGGCCAGCGCGAACTGCTCTACACGCTCTCGGGCGAGGACGTGCGCGCCGAGGCTTCGATGGTCCGGGTGTTCGACAAGCCGGCCGGCCGGCTGCGCCCGCGCTCGCGTCGTGCGCTCGGCCTGCACTTCGTGCCCGAAGAGCGGCTGGGCCGCGGCGCGGTGCCCACGCTGGGGCTCGCGCACAACCTGCTGCTCACGCGCAGCGATGCGGTGGGCCGGGGCGGGTGGATCCGCACCGGCGCGCTCGAGCGCCAGGCCAAGGCCATCATCGAGCGCTTCAAGGTCAAGGCCGGCGGGCCGCGCGCAGCGGCGCGTTCGCTCTCGGGCGGCAATCTGCAGAAGTTCATCGTCGGCCGCGAGATCGACGCCAACCCGAAGCTCTTCATCGTCTCGCAGCCGACCTGGGGCGTGGACGTGGGCGCGGCTGCGCTGATCCACGCGGAGATCCTTGCGCTGCGTGACGCGGGTTGTGCCGTGCTGGTCATCAGCGAGGAGCTCGACGAGCTGTTCAACATCTGCGACCGGCTGCACGTGATCGCCAAGGGGCGGCTGTCGCCTTCCATTGACCGCGCGGCCGCCACGCTGCCGCAGATCGGCGAATGGATGAGCGGCTTGTGGCAGACCTCTGGCAACAATGTCGGCCAGAAGGCGGAGGCCGCCCATGCTTAAGCTCGAACCCCGCCCGGAGCTGTCGCGCTTCTGGAGCTATGCCTCGCCGATCCTGGCGCTGCTGATTACCGTGCTGATCGGCGTGGCGCTGTTCGCTGCACTCGGCAAGGACCCGGTCAAGGGCCTGCTGGTGTTCTTCTATGAACCCATCAAGAGCGGCTACGCCATCGGCGAGCTGATGGTCAAGGCGACACCGCTGCTCATCATCGCGCTCGGGCTGGCCGTGTGCTTCCGCTCGAACGTGTGGAACATCGGTGCCGAAGGGCAGTTCGTGTTCGGTGCCATCGCGGCGGGCGGCGTGGCGCTGCTGGCCGACAAGACCACGGGGCAGTGGATCGTGGTGGCCATTTTGCTGGCCGGCATCCTTGGCGGCATGGTGTGGGCGGGCATCGTCGCGTTCCTGCGCGACAAGTACAACGCCAACGAAATCCTGGTGAGCCTGATGCTGGTCTACGTGGCCACGCTGTTGCTGGGTTACATGGTCTATGGGCCATGGAAAGACCCGAACGGCTACAACTTCCCGCAGACCAAGACTTTCGAGGCAGTCACGCAGATTCCGCGCTTGTTCAAGGGCTCGCGCGTGAGCATCGGACTGGTCATCGCGCTGGTGGGAGCGGGGGCGCTGTGGGTGTTCCTGTTTCGCACGCGGGCGGGCTTCGCGCAGCAGGTCGGCGGGCTGGCACCGGCGGCCTCGCGTTATGCGGGCTTCTCGGCGCGGCGCGCGGTGTGGATTGCGCTGCTGACTTCGGGCGGCGCGGCCGGCCTGGCAGGTGCGCTCGAAGTGGCCGGGCCGCTCGGCCAGCTCACACCCTATGTGCCGGCGGGCTACGGCTTCGCGGCCATCATCGTGGCCTTCGTCGGGCGGTTGCATCCGGTGGGCATGATCTTCTCGGCCATCCTGATGAGCATGTTCTATATCGGCGGCGAGCTTGCGCAGTCGCGGCTGGGCCTGCCCAAGTCGCTGACCGGTGTGTTCCAGGGGCTGCTGCTGTTCACGCTGCTGGCTTGCGACACGCTCATTGCGTACCGCATCCGGCGCAAGGCGGCCGCGAAGGCCGCCACCATGACCACCGCCTCGCTGCAGGCCAGCACGCCGATCACCGCACCCGTCGCGCGTGCCACCGAAGGGAGCCACTGAACATGGAAAGCTACGCACTCCTGCTCGGCTCCACGCTGAGCGCGGGCACCGTGCTCGCCATCGCGGCGCTGGGCCTGCTCATCAACGAGAAGGCCGGTATCGTCAACCTCGGCGCCGAGGGAATGATGCTGTGCGCAGCGATCGCCGGCTTCGCAACGGTCGTCACCACGCACAACCCCTGGCTCGGCTTCCTGGCCGGCATGGCGGCGGGCGCCTTGCTCGCAGCCTTCTTCGGCGTGCTGGTGATCTGGCTCAACACCAACCAGTACGCAACGGGCCTGGCGCTGAGCCTGTTCGGCGTCGGCTTCTCTGCCTTTGCCGGCATCAACTTCGTGCAGGCCAAGTTGCCGGAAAGCACGTCGTACGCGATCCCCGTGTTGAGCGACATTCCGCTCGTTGGCCCCGCATTGTTCCGCCATCACCCGATGGTGTATTTCGCGGTGGTGCTGACCCTGGCGTTGATCTGGTTCCTGTACCGCACGCGTGCCGGCCTGGTGCTGCGCTCGGTCGGCGAATCGCCCGAGTCGGCGCATGCGCTGGGCTACCCGGTGCGGCGCATCCGCTTCATGGCGGTGATTGCGGGCGGCTCGCTGTGCGGGCTCGCGGGCGCGTATCTGTCGACCGTGTATACGCCGCTGTGGGTCGAGGGCATGGTGGCCGGCCGCGGCTGGATCGCGCTGGCGCTCACCACCTTCGCCACCTGGCGGCCGGTTCGCGTGCTGCTGGGTGCGTATCTTTTCGGCGGCGTGTCGATGCTGGGCTTTCATTTGCAGAGCAGCGGCGTCGACGTGCCCTCGCAGTTCCTCAGCATGCTGCAGTACATCGCGCCTATCGTGGTGCTGGCGCTGATCTCGCGCAACCCGGCCTTCATCCGCGCCAACATGCCGGCTTCCATCGGGAAACCGTTCTACCCCGGCTCATAATCGCGTTTCGTTTTCCGCCAACCTGTCCTTTTGAGGATTTCCGACAATGAATGATCTGAACAAGCGCTCCCTGCTCAAGCTGGCCGCTCTCACTGCGGTCGCTTCGGCGGCCCTGATCGGCTGCGGCAAGAAAGAAGAAGCGGCAGCACCGGCCGCGGCGCCCGCGCCGGCCCCGGCACCTGCTGCGGCCGCTCCGGCTCCGGCAGCGCCGCTGAACATCGCATTCGCCTACGTCGGACCGGTGGGCGACGGCGGCTGGACCTTCGCGCACGACAACGCCCGCAAGGCGCTCGAGAAGGAATTCGGCGACAAGATCAAGACCACCTTCGTCGAAAGCGTGCCCGAGGGCGCCGACGCAGAGCGCGTGTTCCGCGACATGGTCGGCCAGGGCAACAAGCTGATCTTCGGCACCACCTTCGGCTACATGGAGCCCATGCTCAAGGTCGCGGCCGACAGCAAGGAAGTGAAGTTCGAGCACGCCACCGGCTACAAGACCTCGGACAACATGCGCACCTACGACAGCCGCACGTACGAGGGCGCGTACATGGCAGGCGTCATTGCCGGCGCCATGACCAAGAGCAACACGCTGGGCGTGGTCGGCTCGGTGCCGATTCCCGAAGTGCTGCGCAACATCAACAGCTTCACGCTGGGCGCGCAGTCGGTCAACCCGAAGATCACGACCAAGGTCGTGTGGGTGAACGAGTGGTTCAGCCCGCCCAAGGAAACCGAAGCCGCCACCGCCCTCATCAACGGCGGCGCCGACGTGCTGTTCCAGAACACCGACTCGCCGGCCGTGCTCAAGACCGCACAGGAAAAGGGCAAGCGCGCCTTCGGCTGGGATTCGGACATGACCGCCTACGGTCCCAAGGCCCACCTGGCCTCGGCCACCATCAACTGGGCCCCGTACTACATCAAGGCCACCCAGGAAGCGCTGGACGGCAAATGGGCCACCGGCCAGAGCTGGTGGGGCGTGAAGGAAGGCGCCATCGACCTCGTGTCGATCGCCGAAGACGTGCCGGCCGAAACCAAGGCCAAGGTCGAGGCGGTGAAGAAGGGCCTGAAGGACGGCAGCTTCGTGATCTGGAAGGGCCCGATCCTCGGCCAGGACGGCAAGGAAGTGGTCGCCAAGGACGCAGTGGCCGACGACAAGTTCCTGTCGGGCGTGAACTTCTACGTCAAGGGCGTCGAAGGCAAGGTGCCGGGCGGCGACAAGAAATAAGCTCGCCCCCAGGCTTCGCGCACTTCGTGTCGCTACGCCAACCCCCTACCGGGGGCGACACCTGAGGCCCGGCGGAGCCGGTTCCTCGGTGTCCGCGAATCGGCCACGTTCGCGAGCGAGGGCGCTTATACATTCAAAAGTTCTAACCTCCCGCGCGTTGCGCGGGTTTTCTTTTTTGGGGCGACCCAGTTGAAAAGTCCTCGCGTCCGCTACAGTAACAATTAGTGTCTAATTCGCGTTCCTGCCGCAGCGCAGATCGCGGCCGCAGCACGCTCCGGAGGACTCTCAACGATCCATCACGACGAGACTGAAATGCAGGATGCCGTCACCAACCCCACGCACGCAGTGTCGCAATCATCATTGCCGAATCCGTTGGAGATTCCGGGCTACGAGTTGCTTGAGGAGCTAGGCGCCGGCGGCTATGGCACCGTGTATCGCGCGCTGCAGAAGAACACGGGCACCGTGGTCGCAATCAAGGTCGTGAAGCTGCAGGTCGGCAGCCAGCGCGTTGCACGTTTCCACCGCGAGACGAAGCTCTGCGCCTCGCTGCACCACCCGCACATCGTCCAGTTGCTCGACAAGGGCGAGCAGGGCCCATGCGTCTATGGCGTCTTCGAGTACGTGCCGGGCGAAACGCTCACCAGCCTGATCCGGCGCAAGGGCGCGCTGACGGCCACCGAAACCGCTCACCTGATGGCGGAAGTGCTGGACGCGCTGGACTGCGCGCACAGCGCGGGCATCGTGCACCGCGACCTGAAGCCCGACAACGTGATGGTCACGTTCACCGGCGCCGTCCCGCATGCGAAGGTGCTCGACTTCGGCATCAGCACCGTAATTCCCTCGAACAGGGGCGCCGAGTTCCCTACGCTCACGATGACCGACGAGTCTCTGGGCACGCCGGCCTACAGCGCGCCCGAGCAACTGCGCGGCGAGCCGCCCGGCGTCAAGTCCGATATCTACGCCTGGGGGCTGATGTTCATCGAGTGCCTGACGGGCGTGCCCGCTATTCGAGGCGCATCGGCGGCAGAAATTCTTCACCAGCAACTGAGCCCGCAAGAGGTGCCGCTGCCGGCGGAAATCGCCAGCCATCCGGTGGCCTCCGTGTTGCGCCAGGCATTGAGGAAAAAGGCGGCCGACCGCAGCGATTCAGCAGCCACGCTGCTGGCCGAACTCGGGCGCCTGCGGCTTGACGACCTGGTGGGCGTGCTGCGATCGGCGAAGCAGGCGCAAGACGAAGCTCTCAGCCACACCGTGGCCACCACGCGCGGGTTTTCCGAAAAGCGGCAGCTCACCGTGCTGTGCTGCAGCGTCTCCGTCTGGCCGGACGCCGGCGCGGACGAAGAGGGCATCGACGACGCCTTGCCCTCCGACATTGAAAACCTGGAGCTGCTGCAGCGCAACGAGCTCACCCTGTTCGCGGAAACCGCCACGCGGCGCGGCGGATTGCTGGCGGGCACGCTGGGCGACCGGATGATCGTGCTGTTCGGCTATCCGCACGCCAGCGACACCGATGCGCGGCAGGCCGGCATGACGGCGCTGGAGCTGATCGACCTGAGCCGCGAGCGCTCGGCCGCCATCGAGCAGGCGCACGGCGTGCACCTGGGCATTCGCATGGGCATGCACACCGGCAT
The DNA here is from genome assembly GCF_900106655.1 of Variovorax sp. YR634. Lineage (NCBI taxonomy): Bacteria > Pseudomonadati > Pseudomonadota > Betaproteobacteria > Burkholderiales > Comamonadaceae > Variovorax > Variovorax sp. YR634. Next base: position 22,443 of record NZ_FNOL01000026.1, on the reverse strand, counting down.
GGCGGTGGTGGCCGCCGGAGAAATCCCGTCGGGCCATGCCGTCAACGTCGCGGTGCGGCTCGAGGGCGTGGCCGATACCGGCACGCTGCTGGCAAGCGAAAGCAGCTACCGGCTGCTGGGCCGCCATGCGCGCTTCGACAAGGCCGGCAACGTGACCCTGCCGGGGCAGTCCGGCGGCATCCAGACCTACCGCCTGGGCGGCGAACAGCAGGCGCCCGCGCCGCATGGATCCGTGGAGCAGGCACTGCACAACGCGTGCATCGGACGCGAGCCCGAACTGCAACAGTTGCGCGCCGCATGGGCGCAGGCCCGGCAAGGCCACGGCGGCGCGGTGTGGGTCCGCGGCGAGCCCGGCATCGGCAAGTCGTGCCTTGCCGACGTGCTGCGCGAGCAGGTGGCGCGGGAAGGCTGGCAGACCGTCAGCGCGCAGTGCCAGCCCGAGAACCAGAACAACGCGCTGACGCCGTTCCTGACGCTGCTGCGCCAGCGCCTCGAAGCCGCGCCGGACGCAACCACGCCCGACGCCCGGCGCGAGCGGCTGCGCGAGGCCCTGCAGGCCGCCGGCTGCGACGCCGAAGCGGTACTGCCGATCTTCTGCGCGTGGCTGTCTCTCCCACTGGGCGATCGCGCACCCAGCCAGGTGTCTCCCGCGATGCAGAAGGGATTGCTGCTGCAGTCGACCGCACAGTGGCTGCTGCACATGGCCGAGGCGGCGCCGCTGCTGCTCCTGCTCGAAGACGTGCACTGGGCCGACCCCACCAGCATCGAGTTCGTCGAGCAGTTGGTTGCCCAATTGCCGCAGCAGCGCGTGCTGCTGGTGCTGACCGCGCGGCCCGAATGGGTGAAGCCGCCGGCGCTGCAGGCCGAGTGCATCGAGGTGCGTCGGCTCGAAGACGCGCAGGCTGCCGAACTGGCCCGGCAGGCGCTGGCGCCGAGGGTCGCCGCGCAGCAGGTGATCGACAACGTGGTCGCGCGCACCGACGGCGTGCCGCTGTTCATCCAGGAAATGGCGCGCATGCTGCTCGACGCCTACCTGGTGGAACAGGAGGGCGTCTGGGTCTTCAAGGACACGGCGCAGCCGGCTGCCATTCCGGTCACGCTGCGCGACTCTCTGGTCAGCCGCTTCGACCGGCTGGGCTCCGTCAAGGGCCTGCTGCAGCTGGCAGCCACCATCGGGCGGCAGTTCGATGCCGAATTGCTGTGCGCCTGTTCGGGCAAGTCGCCCGAAGCGATGGACAAGGACATGGCCGTGCTGCTCGACGCGGGGCTCGTGGCCCCGGCCGGACCGCCGGGCGCCTTCATCTTCCGCCACGCGCTGATCCGCGACACCGCCTACGAATGCATGCTCGACGCGCAGCGCCGGCAACAGCACCGCAACGTCGCGCAGACGCTGCTGAGCAGCCAGCCTCAGCGCGTGGCCAGCGAGCCGGGCAGCGTGGCCCAGCACTGGGCCGATGCGGGCGAGCATGCGGAGGCCGTCGCGCTGGCCGTGCGGCAGCTGCTCATTACCCAGCACCGCTCGCTGAACGACGAAACCATTGCCTATGCCCAGCACATCGACGGCTGGATGGCGCACCTGGACAGCGCCGCGCAGCGCGAGGCGCGGCTCGACGTGAACAGCTACGTCACGCAGGCCATGATGAACAAGTACGGCTGGGCGCATGCGCAGGTGGTGGACCGCATCGCCCTGTCGCAAGAGCTGCTCTCCGACGACGTGGCGCGCGAGAAGCAGGTGCAGCACCTGTGGACGCTGATCACCTTCCACCACGTCGCGAGCAATCGCGCCGAGGTGCAGCAGCTGAGCAACCGGCTGCTCGACCACGCCACCCAGCAGCAGGACGAGGGCGTGTTCGTCGCGGCGCAAACGTACCTCGGGCTCGCGCACTATTCCGACGGCTATTTCGAGCGCGCCGAGCAGTCGCTGACGGACGGCATCGAGCGCTACAGCCCCGAGGGGCATGCGCACCATGCCGCCTACTTCGGCTTCGACACCCGCGTGTGGGCGACCACGGGGCGCGCACTCGTGCGCTGGTTCGCGGGCCACGACGCGGCCGCGCGCGCCGACGCCACCAATGCCGTGCGCTGGGCTCGCGAGATGTCGCACATTCCGTCGCTGAGCATGGCCCTGCTGTACCAGAGCCTTGGCCATCAGGGCCGCAACGACAAGGCGCGGGCGCTGGTGAGCACGGGCGAGCTGCTCGGCATTACCGAGCGCTACGGCCTGCCGGCGTTCCAGGGCTATGCGGCAATCATCCGCTGCTGGGCCACCGGCGACGTCGACAGCATCGCGCAGGCCGACGCCTGGATACAGGCGCTGTGGGGCATGGGCTGCCGCTATTGCCAGACCTACTACCGCGCCTTTGCCGCCGACACGCTGGCCGCCAATGGCCGCTGGGGCGAGGCGCTGGAGCGGATCGACGAGTGCCTGCGCCTGGCGGACGAGCTCAAGGAAGGGCTCTACAGGTCCGAGCTCCATCTGCAGAAGGCCCGTTACCTGCAGGCCTCGGGCGGCGAACACGACGCAGTGGCCGAGTGCTTCTCGCAGGCCGCCAACGTCGCGCGCGAGGGTGCGAAGTACAGAACCGAATACGAAGCCCTGGCGGCGTTGCAGGCACTGGCACCCGCCGGGCACAACGTGGCTGGACGCCTCAAGGAGCTGGCCGACCTGCGGCCGGAACTGTCGTCGCGCATGCCCGTGCATGCGCCTGTTTCTCGAACCATGTCTTGAACCAAGGATGAAGTCACCATGACCTTTCAAAGCCAAGCTGCCGACCCATTGCTCGAATTCCGCCTTGCCTACCTGCGCGGCATTGCCAAATCGTGGCAAGACGACGCCTATCGCGCAAAGCTGCTCGGCGCGTCGGACATCCAGCAGATGCTGCACGACGACTTCGGCCTGCCGACGCAGTGGCCGCTGCTCGACATCTCGCTCTTCCAGGACCCCAATCCGGACATGCGCGCCGCATGGAAGCCGATGCTGACGTCCGGCTGGGTCGGCCCTGACGATTCCTTCGTCATCGTGCTGCCGCAGGCACCGTCGTCGCAGCCTACGGAGGCCCTGGCCGCTTACTACCAGCTGTTCCCGGACTTCATGGGCCCTGCTGCCGCCTTCGAAACGCCGACCGGCCTCATTGGTGGCGCGCTGCCCACCGGCCTCGGCATTCCTGGCGGCGGCGACGGTTCGTTGCTGGCGTTCGGTGGCGTGGTGCTGCGTGCGGTCGCCCTCGCATGGCAATCGCCGGAGTTCCTCTTCGACCTGACGCGCGACCCCGACGCCGACAAGGCGCCCGTGCTGAGCCAATGGCTGGGCTACAACAACCCGTTCAACTTCAAGATCCTGTTCACGACCAACTCCGCCTTCACGTGGGACGCGGCGAAGGGCGAATGGAACCTGAAGAACGCCAACGACTCGTTGATCAAGAACGGCATCCGTCTCAACTACCCGACTGCTCCGGTGGAAGTGGAGCTGCGGCCGATCGCGCTCACCTCGTACAACAACACGGGCCCGGCCTATCCCTTCACCTGCTGAGTCCGCTGCCGAACAGGGGCAGGCCACGGGCGTGCTGCAAGGCGCCTCGGCCACGCTCCTGCTGACGCTGGCCGCGCGTGCGGACTCCGGCAGCGTGGCCGAGGCGTCGGTGTTTTCCGATCCCGAGGCGCGGCGCATCGCGGCGTCGCTGCCTTTCGATCTGTCGGCCTATGCGACGGACGCGGCATTCGTCAGGAGCGTTGTCCTGCGCGCCGCACTGTTCGACCGCTACGCGGCCGAGTTCCTCGCAGCCCACCCTACCGGCCTGTGCATCACGCTCGGCGCGGGGCTGTGCACCCGGCGCAGCCGCCTCGGGGCGGCCGTGACGGCGGATTCCCGCTGGCTGAACATCGATCTGCCGGAGGCCATCGCCCTGCGGGCGCAGCATGTGGTGCGCCACGAGAGCGAGAGCGACCTTGCGTGCTCGGTACTCGACGACGCGTGGTTCGACGTCGCCGGCCTGCCCGGCGAGCGGCCCGTGCTCGCAATGCTGGAGGGCGTCTGCCCGTATCTGCCGCAGGCGCCGTTGGAGGCGCTTTTGCGCCGGTTGGCCGGGCGCTTCGAACACAGCACGGCGCCATGTGTCGTCGTGCTCGACCACGTGCATCCAGTGTTCGCGCGCATGCCCATGGAAGTGGGCGGCATGCGGCTGCCGGTGGTGTCGGGCTTCGAGGATGGCGCCCGCATCGCAGGCCTGCATCCGTCGATGCGGGTGCTGTCCGAAGACCATATCTACGCGCAATTCTCGGAACAGCATCGGCTGTTCGAGGCGGCGTTCCGGGCCACGACGGGGGCCTGGCCCTACGCCGTCGTGCGCCTCGCGCTGGGCCTGAAAGACGATGAGTAGCGCTGCGGCGGCGCCGGATTTCTTCGGCGAGGTTTTCCGTTGGCACGACAAGTACCTGCCGCCGGTGGTGCTGCAGGACCGCCTGCTGCTGCCCAGCGAGAACGACCTGTCGGTGCTCGGCTCGCCGGGTGTCATGGCCGTCGAGCGCGTGCTGCGCGAGGGCGTCAGCCTCGCCACCTATTGCCGCACCGAAGGCGCGGCCGCACTGCTCGCGCAGATGCTGCATGCGCTCGAGGCGTTGACGCGCCAGGGGCTCGTGCGACCCGTTGCGATGGACGGCGGCCCGTACCTCGTGCCCGATTTTTCTGCGGTGCATGTGCGCATGGCCCTCTCCGACCACGTGGATGTCATCGCGCTGTCGAACGCGGTGAGCGGCGACGCGGCAAGCGGCTGGGCGCAGGCGTTCGCCGACACCGGCCTCACCCTCGTTTTTTGCGACGACTACCTCGACCCCCGGCTCGGCACCATCGATGCGCAGCAGCGCGCCTCGGATCGTCCCTGGCTGCTGGTCAAGCCCACCGGCGAACAGGCCATGGCCGGCCCATTCTTCAGGCCGGGCGCGGCGACGGTCGGCCCCTGCTGGCATTGCCTCGCGCACCGCTGGCTGAGGAACCGGCCGGCGCGTGCATGGTGGCAGGCGCGGCATGGCACCCCGGGCAGCGGCCTGCCGGTGCGGGCAGGTGACCGGCTCGTCGCCGAGCGCCTCGGCCAGTTGCTGCCCATAGCGCAGCAGATCGCCACGCATGCGGACGCACAGGTGCGGACGCTGGATTCGCCGCAGCCGCATTCCGTCGCCGCCCGCCCCCAGTGCCCGCACTGCGGAACGCCGGGGCTCGTGGTGCAGCGGCAGCGCGAGCGCATCGTGCTGGAGTCTGGCCCGCCCATCGCCCGGCGCGATGGCGGCTGGCGCACGGTGCCGGCCTCGGTCACGGTGGCGCGGCTGGCGCCACACGTCAGCCCGCTGTGCGGGGTGATCGCGCAGATCGCGCCGCTGAACGCCGAATCCGAGGGCGCGCTGACGGTCTATCGCAGCGAAATCTTCAGGACGCCGCCGCCCGGCGACGATCTTTTGCCCGGCGCGCTGACCCAGATCTGCCTTGGCAAGGGCATGTCGATGGACCAGTCCCGCGCCAGCGCGTTGTGCGAGGCGGTCGAGCGCTATGCCGCCTTCCATCAGGGCGACGAAGCCTCGGTCGTGGCCTTCGCCGCCGACCTCGATGCGCGCTGCATCCAGCCGCAGGCGCTGGCGCTCTTCAGCGACCGGCAGCGCGAGCGATTCGACACGGCGCAGAAGCCTCCGCATGCCGTGGCGTCGTCCGTGTCGTCCGGGCCCGCATGGTGGACGCCTGCCTGGTCGCTCACGGCCGATGAACGCTGCTACCTGCCGCTGGCCTTCTGCTTTGCCCATGCGCCGGCGCAAAGCCAGTGCCACGTCAGCTGGACATCGAACGGCTGCGCCGCCGGGAACACGCGCGAGGAAGCCATCCTGCAGGGCTTTCTCGAACTGGTGGAGCGCGATGCCGCCGCCATCTGGTGGTACGGCGAAGTTCCCAGGCCGGCCATCGACCTCGGCGGCCTGTCCGACGAAATCCGCCAGCGCGTCGAACGCACCTGCGGCCCGCAATGGGAGCGCTGGGTGCTCGACATCACCCACGATTTCGGCATTCCGGTGGCGGTTGCCATCGGCCGGCATCTGCAGACGGGCGCGTGGGCCATCGGCTTCGGCTGCAGCCCCGACCGTGCGCTGGCCTGCGAGCGCGCGCTCACCGAAATGAGCCAGCTGATCGCGGCCGGCAAGACCTTCGCGATGCAGCGTGCCGCCGGGGAAGCCAGGGAAGAAGGCCCGCCGCGCTTTCTCATGCCGTCGGGCGCGGGCAACGTCGTGCCGGCGCCAGCCGCGCGCACGGACATCGCAGAGGAGATCCGGCGCTGCGTTGCCATTGCCGCTGCGCTCGGCCTGGAAACCATCGTCCTGGACCACACGCGCCCCGACATTCCCCTGCACACTGTGAAGGTGGTCGTGCCGGGGCTATGCCACATCTGGCCGGAGCTGGGCAATCCGCGCCTGTACCGCGTTCCAGTCGCCATGGGATGGCGCGACACTCCGGTGTGCGAAAGCGACCTGAATCCGCAGGCGCTGTACGTCTGATACGGTCCGATTTCAAGAGAAGGAGAAAAGGGAAAGCCGATGGCCATTTTCAGGAACAAGCTCGACGAGCGCGCCATCATGCTGCGACCCGTGCACGCCTTCGGCCGCCGCGCCTCGGCGTGCCAGACGGTGCTGAAGGCAGCGGACGTGTCGCAGGTCCATGCGATGGTGCGATGGAACAGGCACACATGGGAAATCGTCGACCAGAGCCGCAACGGCACCACCGTGAACGGCGAGCGGCTGCCCAGCGGCCGCTGGACTGCCTTGCCCGTGGGCGCCGAAGTCCGCATGGGCGTGGGCGATGAAACGGCCTGGACCGTGGTCGACCTGGCACCGCCGGTCACCTGCCTTTTTCCTGTCGACGGAGGCGTTGCCCCGCTGGCGCTGGGCCTGCGCGAGAACCTGCTGCCGGACGAGCACCAGCCCGAAGTGAACGTGTATTTCCAGGACGGCAGATGGATGCTCGAGCACATCGACGGCATCGAGCCCCTGAGCGACGGTGCCATGGTCCGCACCGCGGTTCGCACGTGGGAGTTCGTGCTGTGCGACGACCTGGCGTTCACTTCCGAGAACCCGATCACGCCGTCGGCGCCGGACTCGGCATCTGCGGATGTCGCGCTGCACTTCAACGTCAGCCAGAACGAGGAGCACACGAGCCTGAGCCTGGTGGCGGAAGGCAAGTCGGTGTCGCTCGGCGAACGCATCCATCACTACACCCTCGTCACGCTCGCGCGCGTGCGCCAGAAAGACGCGCAAAGAGGAATCGCGCCGCAGAGCCAGGGCTGGATCGGGCTGGACGAACTGTCGCGCATGCTGGGCGTGGAGCCCTCTTACGTGAACATCCAGATCTTTCGCGCCAAGCACCAGATCCTCAATGCATTGCCGCCCCATCTGGCCGAGCCGCCGCTGGTCGAGCGGCGTCGTGGGACCGTGCGGCTGGGCAACTATCCCTTCGAGATCCAGGGCGGTGCACAGCCTGTGTAATCGTCTGTAATTCCATTCGACCCCTGCGCTCCCTAGAGTGACGTCAAGTTCGGTGCCGCCGTCGCGGCATGAACTGGCTGATCAACCACTTCCGGGAAGTTGTCATGGGAATGATCTATTCCGTCACGGTCAACAACCATGCGAGCCATTCGGCTTATTTCATGGTGTTCCAGAACGACCCGACGCAATGGGCGCCGAATGCCCTGTCGCTGGCCTGGTTCGCCAGGTTCTCGAACCCGAGCCCGACTTCGCGCGTCAAGTTCCAGTGGAGCATCGACACCGGCTTCTCCTGGGCCGAGACGGGCGAGCTGCAGCCCGGCATCCAGTTCATCGCCACTGAAACCTACGACCCCAGCGGCCTGAACAACAAGATCACGCTGGACTACAACGGCGCCTACCGGTTCGTGAACCCCACCCAGGGGCCCGACCAATCCCGCTTCTATCTCGCCGAATCGCCCAGCATCCCGATGAGGTCCGCGGCCGCCGTGGGCGTGACCATGGGGGGCAGCACGGTGTATGCGGCGCAGGCGCGCCCCAACCAGAACCTGGCCTTCTCGCCGCGGCCCAAGTACTTCATCGCCTACGGTGACTACGAGGAAGGCGGCGTGATCGACGTCAGCACGGTCAACAACCCGCTGGAGCTGCCATTCCCGGCAGGCGTCTACGCGTTGACCACCACGCTGAACGCAGACGGTACCTGGGACCAGCCGGAGAGCCTGGCCCATTCCAATGCGAGCCGCCTGCGACTGCTCGCGGCCTGAAATTCCAAGCCTGTCACACAACGTGCGCCTCCGCCGAGGATGACGACCATGAGAAAGCCACGCCATGTTGCAATACCCCATGCCGCTGAGGCAGCCATCACCGCTGAAGTTCCGGAGTCCGGCGATGCACTCGCAAACCGCCGTTGAAAGAGTCGCCATGCGGCGCGTGTTCCTGGTGCCCCCAGGTGCCCGCCCGGAGGATCCCGGCGTCGACTGCCTGCCCATGGACGAAGAGGTCTGGGAGCGCGGCTACACGCTCGTGATCGACGAAGTCAAGCGCGGCCTGCTGCAGGACTTCTGGAAGAACTACTACGGCGCCTCCGCCGAAATGGCGATGTCCGGCGACCGGCTGATGGAGTTCCGCAAGGACATCATGGCGATCACGCCGGACTGCCTGTGCGAGCCGACCGTGTTCCGCTTTCTCGTGCAGCTGACCCGCATGTGCGTGCGGGCGTACAGCGTGCAGGGCAGCCTGCAGGTCGTCGCCGACTGACTAGGATTGCGCCGCCTGGAGCTGCGCCGCCATCTTCTGGTGAATGAGGTTCACCGCCTTCAGGGGGCGCAGCATCACCTTGAACTCGGTGATCCTGCCTGCGTCGTTCCACTTCATCATGTCGACGCCGTTGATCTGGATGCCGTCCAGCTCCAGCGCGAATTCGAGCACGGCGTCGTTCGCGGACCGGAGCTCGCGCACATAGCGGAAGCTCTCGTTGAAGAAGACCTGGAACGCCGCGGCCAGGTACTTCTGCGTGATGGCTTTCCCGACCTGGGGCTTGTGCACCACCGGCGAGTGGAAGACGGCCTCGTCGTCCAGCAGGGCGTCGAGCCCCGCCACGTCGCGTTCCTTGACGAGCCGGTGCCAGGTGGCGAGGGTGTCGATGGCCATGGTTCTCCTGAGGCTGTGAGTGAAGATGCCCGGCATTTGACGCACCCGCGTGCGACATGGCAAGGCTTCCCCCGCGCCTTGGCGACTCGACTCCCTCAGACGGCAGACGCCGCGGCAGCCCTCGTACCGCGACGGTCGAAGACCGGCGGCGTCTTGACGATCGAAGTCAGCGCGGGTTCGGCCATGCGCAACGAGGCCAGGTCGGGCCGCGGGCGGCGCAGCTGCGCGTGGGCCGAGAAGGCTTCCTCCATCGCCCGCGCTGCGCCCAGCACCTGGTGGTCGGCGCGAAAGCCGCCCACCACCTGCAGCCCGAAGGGCATGCCCGCATGGTCGAGTCCGCAGGGCAGCGAAATGGCCGGGTGCGTGGTGAGCGTGACCACGTAGGTCAGCGCCAGCCAGCGGTAGTAGTTGGCCTGCTGCTCTCCGTTGATGTGGCCGGCATACAGCTGCGTCCACGGAAAGGGCGACACCGGCGTGGTGGGCGACAGCACCAGGTCGTAGTCGGCGAAGGTCGTCTGAAAGCGCTTGATGAGCCGCGTCTGCTCGGCCTGCGCCCAGGCGCTGTCGAGCAGGCTCATGCGCGCGCCCATCTCGTAGTTCGCGCGCGGGTTGGGTCCCAGGCTGGCGGGGTCGCGCTCGTAGGCCGCCTGCATGCCTGCCACGAAGGCTTCGGCACGCAGCACGTCGAAGCAGCGGTGCGCCTCGCCCATGTCGAACTCGACCTTGTCGCAGCGGCGGAACAGGTGCCGCATGGCTTCGATCTTCTGCCGGAAGGTGGCGCGGATGCCGTCGTCCACGGCGCAGGTGCCGAAGTCTTCGGTCCACGCCACGCGCAGGCCGGCCAGGTCGACCAGCGCGGGCGCCAGAAAAGACATCGGGTCGAGCGGATAGCTCAGCGGGTCGCCCGTGTGCATGCCGGCGGATGCCGCCATCTGCAGGCAGGCGTCTTCCACCGTCCGGCCCATGGGGCCGACGACCGAAATGGGCGTCCAGCCCAATGGCTTGCGCACGCTGGGCACGATGCCCGGCGACGGCCGGAAGCCCACCACGCCGCACTTGGCCGCCGGAATGCGGAGCGACCCGCCGGTGTCGGAGCCGGTGCACACGGGCAGCATGTCGCAGGCCAGCGCAGCCGCCGAGCCGCCCGAGGAGCCGCCGGCATTCAGGTTCGGATTGAAGGGGTTGCCCGTGGCGCCCCACACGTCGTTGCGCGAGTTGGCGCCCGCGCCCATCTCGGGCACGTTGGTCTTGCCCGCCACGATGGCGCCCGCGCGGCGCAGGCGGGCCACCAGCTCGATGTCTTCCGTGGGCACGTGGTCGCGGTAGATCGCCGAGCCCCAGGTCGTGAGCAGGCCTTCGGTGGGCTCCAGGTCTTTCACGCCCAGCGGAAGGCCGTGCAGCAGGCCGAGCGCATCGCCGCGCATCACGGCGCTTTCGGCCACCATGGCTTCGTTGCGCGCGCGCTCGAAACAGGTTGCGGTCACCGCGTTGACGAAGGGGTTCACGCGCTCGATGCGCGCGATGCATGCTTCAAGGAGCTCGACGGGCGAGATGGCCTTGCTGCCGATGAGCCGGCGCAGTTCGACGGCGGATTTTTCGACGAGCTCGGTGCTGGTGTCGCGGGATGTGTTGTTCGTCGGGTTCATCAGTCGGCTGTGATGTTTGCGCGAGCCGCAACGGCACGCATCAAGGGCAGTTCGCGGTTGATCAGCTCACTCGACGCGGTACTGCTGCTGAACGCCGGCTCCAGCCCCTGGCCCAGCAGCTTGGTACGCGTTTCGGGGTCGGCGATGGTCGCGGCCAGCGCCTTCTCAAGCTTGGCCTTCACGTCGGCGGGCACGCCCTTCGGGACGGCGATCATCAGCCACGAGTCCATGTCGACGCTGGCATAACCGCTCTCGGCGAAGGTGGGCACGTCGGGCAGCAGGGCGGAGCGCTTCGCAGTCGTCAGCGCAATGGCCTTGATCTTTCCGCTCTTGAGCTGCGGGATCGCCGCGCTCACCGTGTCGATGCTGAACGGAATCTGGCCTCCCATCAGGTCGGTCATTGCGGGCGCGCTGCCCTTGTAGGGGATGTGCGTCATCTTCAGGCCAGTGGCATGCAGCATGGTTTCGCCGGCGAACTGCGCGGTGGTGCCGGTGCCGAAGGAGCCGTACGAATACTTGCCCGGCGAGGCCTTCACGTAATCGACGAACTGCTTCACCGTCTGCACAGGCACCTCGCTGTTCGCCAGCAGGATCAGCGCGACGCGACCCGCGATGCCGATGGGGTCGAAGCTCTTCACCGGGTCGTAGGGCAGGGTGGCGCGGATCGCGGGGTTGACAGTGAACGTCGAGCCCGAGCTGATCAGCAGCGTGTAGCCGTCGGGCGCGGCCTTCGACACATAGCTTGCGCCGACCACCGTGCCGGCGCCCGCGCGGTTCTCGATGATGACGGGCTGGCCGAGCTCCTTGCCCAGACGTTGCGCGATCACGCGCCCGTTGACGTCCGTCGCCCCACCCGGCGGGAACGGAATGACCAGCGTGATCGGGCGCGAGGGAAAGTCCGCCGCGGCGGCGGGCGCGGTCAGCGGCAGGGCGCCAAGTGCGAGGCCACATACCAGTGCCATGCGCGCCATGAGCGGGAGACGGTTCATCGGGAACTCCTGGATTTCGACGGGGATTTCGATGGGGATCGGGAGAGGGCGGGTTCATCCTAGGAGCGTCATGCCGGTGTCACAAGCGCAATGTTTAGAATTCTGCGTTGCCGAATCGGCAATCCACGCAATTCGTTTCGGGCCACGCCACAGGAGAAATTCATGCAGCTTCGTGCCTTGCAGGAGACCGCGGTGCGCTACTTTCTCGAGGTCGTGAAAACCGGCTCCGTGAAGGAGGCAGCGCTCAAGCTCAACGTGGCGCCCTCGGCGGTGAGCCGGCAGGTGGCGCGGCTGGAGCGCGAACTCGACACCCTGCTGTTCGAGCGCCATGCGCGCGGCATGGTGCCCAATGCCGCGGGCGAGCTGCTGGCGGCACACGCCAAGCGGGCGCAACAAGACATCGAGCGGGTCACGAACGACATCGCCGGCCTGCGCGGCCTGCGCAGCGGCCATGTGCGCGTGGCGAGCACCGAGGGCTTTGCCTTTGACTTCATTCCCAGGCTGATCGCGGACTTCCGCCGCAAGCACGAGGGCATCCGCTTTCACCTGGAGGTCTGCTCGCCCACCGATATTTCGAGCCAGGTGCGCGACGGCGAGGCCGACGTAGGCATCACCCTGAGCGCTGCGCCCGAGCCCGGCATCGAGATCCAGCTGCGGTACCCCAGCCCCATCCTCGCCGTGATGGCCAGGGACCACCCATTGGCGCAGCAACGGCAGCTGTCGCTGCGCCAGGTGGTCGCGTATCCGCTGGGGCTGCCGCAGGAAGACAGCTCCATACGCCGCCTGCTCGACGCAAGCTGCGCCCGGCAGGGGCTGCGCTATTCACAGGCCATGTCCAGCAACCACGCGAATGCGCTGCTGAGCTTTGCAGCGGCCGGCGGCGGCAGCATCGCCTTCTACGGCCCGCTGTCGATACGCACGCTGCTGCAGAGCAAGGCGCTGGTCGCCCTCCCCGTGAAAGACCGCGAAATGAACGAGCGGCACCTGGAGATAGAGACCATGGCGGGCCGCTCGCTGCCCGATGCCGCGAAAGCCTTCGTGCGGCATCTGGTGGAGGCCGTCAAGGCCAGCGGATAGGCCTTGGGGTTGCGCCGCCTTCAGCGGGCATCAGGCCGGTTTCAGCTATCCGCGCCGTTCGAGCGCAGCCTTGATGAGCGAGGGGTAAGGCGGCCGCGATTGCGGCGTGGCTGCAAAGCGCTGGCCGGCGATGTCGATTTCGTACTCGCCGTGCATTGCCTCTTCCCTCGTCAGTGGTTCGGCGCTGCGTGCGTAGCCCATCACCACCATCCGCTCCAGTACCGCGCTGTAAGCCGTGGAGGTCAGCTCGCCGACGGCCTTGCCGTTGCGCAGGATCGGTTCGCCGCCCCATGCGAAGGCCTGCGGGTCGTCCAGCGTGAACATCATCAGCCGCTTGGAGAGCCGTTCGGGTGTGATCTTCGCGAGCGCGGCCTGTCCGATGAAGGCAACCGGCTTGTCCAGCTGGACCGCGAATTCCAGGCCCGCCTCGAACGGGTTTTCGTCCGGACCAAGTTCGAGGCCGAAGGCCCGGCGCCCGGCCTCGATGCGCAAGGCGTCGATCGTGTAGTAGCCGCCGTCGCGAAGGCCCAGGTCGGCGCCCGCGTCGAACAGCGTGTCGTACACATGCACCGCCATCTCAGTCGGGATGTACAGCTCCCATCCCGGACCGCCGACGTACGAGACCTTGGCCGCGAGTGCGCGCGCGTAGCCGACATCGATCTCGATCACTGCCGATTGCGGAAACGCCTCCTTGCCCAGGTCCTGCGGCGTGACCCGGGACAGCAGCTGCTGCGCCTTCGGGCCGGTCACCGTGAGGGTGCAGTAGCTGGAGGTCACGTCCGTCACCGTCACATGCTCGTGCGCATGCAGGTGGCGCCTGATGTGGCCGATGTCGCGGCAGGGTTGAGCGGAACCGGTGATGATCAGGAAGCAGTCTGCCGCCAGCCGCATCACCGTGAGGTCGCTCTCGAAGCCGCCGCGTTCGTTGAGCAGCGCGGTGTAGACCATGCTTGCAGGCCGGATCGCCACATCGTTGGCGCACAGGCGCTGCAGCAGCAGCTCGGCGTCGCGGCCCTGCACCATGAGCTTGCCGAACGAGGTCTGGTCGAAGACAACCACGTCTCGCCGCACCGCCATCTGCTCTTCGATGCAGGCATCCAGCCAGTCGGGGCGGCCGAAGCCGTAGCGGGCGTGCGCCTCGTGCCCCGGCAATGCGAACCAGCTCGCGCGCTCCCATCCCAGCTTGCTGCCGAAGGCGGCGCCCTTGGCCTTGAGCCGGTCGTACAGCGGCGAGCGGCGCAGCGGTCGTCCGGACTCCAGCTCGTGGCGCGGCCAGCGCATTGCGTAGTGCAGCCCGAGCGCTTCCACCGTGCGGTCCTTCAGCCAGCGCTTGTTGCTGTTGAAGGGCGCGAAGCGGCGGATGTCCACGTCGAGCAGATCGGCCGGCGCGGCGCCGCCGACGATCCATTCGGCGATCAGCTTGCCCGCGCCGCCCGCGTTGGCGATGCCGGCCGAGTTGAAGCCGGCGGCCACGAAATAGCCGCGCACCTCGGGCGCTTCGCCGAGGATGAAGTTGCCGTCCGGCGTGAAGCTCTCGGGGCCGTTCAGGAACAGCTTGATCTCGGTGGTCTCCAGCGCCGGCGTGCGGTGCACCGCTTCGTCGAGCAGGATCTGGAACTGGTCCATGTCGTCCGGCAGCAGCTGGAACTCGAACTTCGACGGGATGCCGTCCATGCCCCAGGGCTTGGCCACCGGCTCGAAGCCGCCCATCACCAGGCCGCCGACTTCTTCCTTGTAGTAGATGTAGCCGTCGGGGTCGCGCAGCACCGGCAGGTCCCGGTGGACGCCTTCGATCTCCTTGGTGACCAGGTAGAAGTGCTCGGCCGAATGCAGCGGAATGTTGACGCCCGACATCTTGCCCAGCTCGCGCGCCCATTGGCCGGCGCAGTTGAGAAAGCTCTCGCAGCGCACCGTGCCCTGGCTGGTCTCGACGCCGACGATGCGGCCGTTCTCGATGATCGTGCCGGTGATCTGCACGCCCTCGAAAATTTTCGCGCCGCGGTTGCGCGCGCCCTTGGCCAGCGATTGCGTGAGGTCGGTCGGGTTCGCCTTGCCGTCGCCGGGCAGCCAGACTGCGCCCACGAGATCGTCGATGCGCATCAGCGGCCACAACTCCAGCGCTTCGGCCGGCGTGATGAACTCGGCCTCGATGCCGAAGCTGCGGGCCGTGGCGATGGTCCGTCGCAGAAGCGTCATGCGCTCGGGCGTTCGGGCGACCGTGATGCTGCCGCACTGTTTCCAGCCGGTGGCCAGGCTCGTCTCGGCTTCGAGCGAGGCATACAGGTCGATGCCGTAGCGGCTCATCTTCGTCATGCTGCGGTTCGCGCGCAGCTGGCCGACCAGCCCGGCGGCATGCCAGGTCGTGCCGCAGGTGAGCTGGCCTTGTTCGAGCACGATCACGTCGGTGCAGCCGAGCTGGGTGAGGTGGTAGGCCGCGCTGCAGCCGGCAATGCCGCCGCCCGCAATGACGACCTGCGCATGGGAGGGAAGTGGCGTCGCCATGATGTGTCGGAGGACTCGTTGATTGAGGGAGGGTTACTTGAAGACCACCGTCTTGTTGCGATGGACCAGGATCCGGTCTTCCAGGTGGAGGCGCACGCTGCGCGACAGCACGCTCTTTTCGATGTCCTTGCCGAGCCGCACCATCTCCTCGATCGAGTTGCCGTGGTCGATGTCGATCACGCCCTGGTCGATGATCGGGCCGGCGTCGAGCTCGGCCGTCACGTAGTGGCTGGTTGCGCCGGTCATCTTCACGCCGCGCTCGAAGGCCTGGTGGTAGGGCTTGCCGCCGACGAAGGCCGGCAGGAAGCTGTGGTGGATATTGATGATGCGGTTGCGCAGGCGCTGGGTCATGTCGTCCGACAGCACCTGCATGTAGCGCGCGAGCACCATGAAGTCGCCGCTGAACTCGCGGAACAGCCGCTCCACTTCGGCGTAGGCCTGCGTCTTGGTGTCGGGCGTCACCGGCACGTGGAAGAACGGGATGCCGTGCCACTCGACGAAGGATCGCAGGTCGTTGTGATTGGAGATCACGCACGGAATTTCGCAGTGCAAGTCCTTGTTGCGCCAGCGGTGCAGCAGGTCGTTCAGGCAGTGGTCGAGCTTGCTCACCAGCACCAGCATGCGTTTCTTCACCGAGCTGTCGGAAACGCTCCACTCCATATCGAACTGCTTGGCGACCGGCGCGAAGCGTTCGCGCAGTTCGTCCAGGTAGAAGGGCAGCGTGTCGGCCTGGATCTCCACCCGCATGTAGAAGCGGTTGTGCAGCGCGTCACCGTGCTGTGCGGCTTGGGTGATCAGGCCGCCGTGGCTTGCGATGAAGCTGCCCACGCCCGCCACGATGCCCGTGCGGTCCGGGCAGGTGAGGGTGAGGATGTAGCGGCGTGGCGTTTCGTCGCCCATTGCCGTGCCTTCAGGCGGCAACGGGTGCGGTGACGCGCCTGATGCCCATGGCCTTGAGCGTCTCGCCGATGGCGGCCACGGCGCCCGGAATGCCCGCCTCGCCGAAGTGGCCCATGCAGCCGACGCGGAAGGTCTCCACCTGCGTGAGCTTGCCGGGGTAGAGGATGTAGCCGCGCTTCTTCACCTCCTGGTAGAAGGTCTTGAAGTCGTAGTTGGCATCGTCGGGCGCGTGGAAGGTGACGATGATCGGCGCCTGGATGGCGGACTCCAGGAAGCTGCGGATGCCCAGCGAAGCCAGGCCTTCGATCAGCGCCTTGCAGTTGCGCGCATATCGCCCGCCGCGCGCCGCAAGGCCGCCTTCCTCGATGTACTGCGCGATGGCGGTGTCGAGCGCGGCGACCACGTGCGTAGGCGGCGTGAAGCGCCACTGCGTGGTCTTCTCCATGTACACCCACTGGTCGTACAGGTCCATGCTCAGCGAGTGGCAGTTGCCTTCGCACTTCTCGAGCGTGCTGCGCTTGATGACGACGAAACCCATGCCCGGCACGCCTTCGAGGCATTTGCCCGAAGCGGCGACGACCGCATCGAAGGGCGTCTTGCGCGCATCGATCTCCAGCGCGCCGAAGGAGCTCATGGCGTCGATGATCAGCCCGCGGCCGTGCCTGGCGACAACCACCGCGATCTCGTGCAGGGGGTTGAGTACGCCGGCGCCGGTTTCGCAGTGCACCACCGCGACGTGGGTGATGCCTGGGTCGGCCGCGAGCGCCCGGTCAACGTCGGCCGGCGAGACCTGCTTTTCTTCCGTGTAGTCGATGGTGGTCAGCTTGCGGCCGAGCACCTTGCAGATCTTGGCGAGCCGCTGGCAGTACGCGCCATTGCTCGGCACCAGCACGTGGCCGTCGCGCGGCACGACGGTGCCGATGGCAGCTTCCACCGAGAAGGTCCCGCTGCCCTGCAGCGGAACGCACTCGTGCGTGCCGGTGCCGTGCACGATCTCCAGCACATGCTTGCGGATGCGTGCGGTGATCTGGTTGAAGTCGGCGTCCCACGATCCCCAGTCGCGCAGCATCGCCTGCCGCGTGCGGTCCGAAGTGGTCAGGGGGCCGGGCGTGAGAAGAATGGGGTAGGGGGCTTGACTCATGATGTCTCCAGGCAGGGAAAGGAATGAGAGGACGGGGAAGACAGAGAGGCCGCCGTTCAACCGCGGCTCAGGTTGCGCCAGGCCTGCGTGCGCGACAGCAGCACGCGCGTCAGCAGCGAGTAGGCGATGCACACGATGGTCGAGGTGACGACGATCAGGCTGGCCAGCGCCGCGGCCGGGCCGATGTCGCCGGCGTCGTCCAGATGCATGATCGCGACCGAGGCCAGGATGGTCTCCGGCGTGTAGAGAAAGATGGCGCACGACAGGCTGGCCATCGACACCACGAAGAAGTAGCGCCCGATGTCCAGGATCGCCGGCAGGCACACCGGCACCGTCACGCGCAGGAAGGTCTTGAAGAACGGCACCTTGAGCGAGGCCGACACGGCTTCGAACTCGTTGTCGATCTGCTTGAGCGCCGTCACGGCCGTGAGATGGCTCGAGGTGTAGTAGTGCACCACCATCGAGATGATCAGGATCGCCATCGTCTGGTAGAGAAAGTTCAGCGGGTTGGCCGGATGGTTGAAGAACATCACGTAGCCCAGCCCGAGCACAAGGCCCGGCACCGCCATCGACAGCACCGCCATCAGATGCATGCCCTTGCGCATCAGGCCGAGGTTGCGCGTCTTCTCGATCAGGTAGGCGCCCACGAAGACGATCAGCGAGCCGGCCACGGCGGTGGCCATGGCAACGATCAGGCTGTTGCCGTAGGCCGCGGCCATGTCGCTTTCGACCAGTACGAAGTGGTAGTGCTTGAGCGTGAGCGAAAGGTCGTAGGGCCACAGCGAGATCAGCGAGGTGTAGATCGCCATGCCGATGGTGGCCAGCAGCAGCCCGCACACGACCGCACAGAACAGCATCAGCAGCGGATCGGCGAGCTTGCGGCGCTTGGGGCTGTAGGGCACCGAGCGCGCCGTGAGCTGCGCCTTCAGCTTGCGCCGCACCACGTAGTCGATCACGAAGGAAATGATCGAGGGAAGCAACAGCAGCATGCCCACCACCGCGCCGATGGAGAAGTTGTGCTGCCCGACTACCTGCTTGAACACATCGACCGACAGCACGTTGAAGTTGCCGCCGATCACCTTGGGCGCGCCGAAGTCGCTCACGACGTAGGTGAAGACAACGGTCGCCGCGCTGATGAGGCCGTACTTGCACGAGGGCAGCGTGATGGTCATGAACTGGCGCAACGGCCGCGTGCGCAGCGCGGTGGCCGCCTCGTACAGCCGGCCGTCGGCGAGCGACAGCGCGGTGACCAGGATCATCAGCGCGTGCGGAAAGGTGTTGTAGACCTCGGCCAGGATGATGCCGGGCGCACCGTAGATCGACGCGCCGCCCAGCAGGAACTTGAGAGCCCCCTGGTTGCCGAACCACTGCACGAAGGAAATGGCCGACAGCAGCGAGGGCGCCAGCAGCGGAATCAACGCGATGAGGCGGAACACCGCTTTCAGCGGCGCCGGCATGCAGCTGCGCGTGAGCGCGTAGGCAAAGACGAAGGCGGTGGGCACCGAGATCATCACCACCGCCGCCGAGACCCACACCGAATTCCACGCCGCGCGCAGCAGGCTCGGCGTCTGGAAGTAGGTGATGAAGTGGGCGAGGCCGACGAAGCGGCCGTCCTTGTCCTGCACCGCATGGGCCAGGATGGTCGCCAGCGGTGCGATCAGGAACACGAAGAGCATTGCCATCACCACGAACAGGATGACCCGGGCAATGGTCTCGTCGCGGCTCCAGCGCATGGCCGGTCGCGCGGCGAACGAAGGGCGAGGGTGTGCCAGCGTGTTCATGGCTTCGGGCTGCGTGCGGAGAAGGCGCGGATGCGGTTGGCGCGCAGCGCGATGTCGATGGTGTTGCCTTCGCGGATGTCGAGGTCGTGCAGCTGGTTGAGCGAGAAGTGCAGGCCGAGCGTTTGTCCGTGCAGCGCATCGGCCGTCACTTCGGCGATGCACAGGCCACCGAGGAATTCGACCTTGGTGACCAGCGCCTGCAGGCGGTTGGCCGTGTCGTCGCCCAGGTGCTCGACCGCGCGGTCTTCGGGGCGCAGGTAGAGGTTGACGGCTTCGCCGGGCTCGAAGGCACCGTCGCAGGCATCGCACTGCAGTTCCATGTCGCCCACCTTGAAGCGATGGTTGCCCAGCGCCACCGCACGCAGCACGTTGACCTTGCCGACGAAATCGGCCACGAAGGGCGTGGCCGGCTGTTCGTAGACTTCCATCGGCGTGCCGACCTGCTCGATCACGCCGTGGTTCATGACCACGATGCGGTCGGCCATCGACAGCGCCTCTTCCTGGTCATGCGTGACCATGATGGTCGTGATGCCGACCTGCTTCTGCAGCCGGCGGATTTCGCCGCGCAGGCGGATGCGCTCCAGCGCATCGAGCGCCGACAGCGGCTCATCGAGCAGCAGCAGACCGGGGCGCGTGGCGAGCGCGCGGGCCAGTGCCACGCGTTGCTGCTGGCCGCCCGAAAGCTGGCTCGGGTATTTGTTGCCCGAGGTCGGCAGGCCGACGAGCTTCAGCAGCTCTTCGACTCGCACCTTGATCTCACCCCGTTTGGCGCGGCTGTTGACCAGCCCGTAGCCGACGTTCTCGGCAATCGACAGGTTGGGAAAGAGCGCATACGACTGGAAGACGATGCCGTAGTCGCGCCGGTCCGGCGGCAGCCACGAGACGTCCTTGCCGTTCTGCAGGATCTGCCCGGCGGTCTGCGTTTCCAGCCCCGCGATGATGCGCAGCAGCGTGGTCTTGCCGCAGCCCGAGGGGCCCAGAAAGCACAGCATCTCGCCCGGGTTCACGCGCAGGTGCACGTCGCGCAGCGCACTGAAGGATTCGAAGTCCTTGCGAACGCCGACGATCTCGAGCGCTGCAGGAGCGCTAGCAGGCACCGGGCTGGCAATGAACTTGGTGTCGGTCATATCCATTTTTCGCACTCGTCGTTGGCGGGCGTCACCACTGCGGCAGCGCCCGCGGATTGAAAGTCGTGGGGAATGCCGTCGGGCCTACTTGGGTTCAGCCTTGCCTTCGTAGCGCTTGCTCCATTCCGCCAGGATGCGCTCGCGGTTCTTCGCTGCCCAGTTGATGTCGTTCTTGGCGAGCAGCTTTTCGTAGTTGTCCGGAATGCCTTCTAGCTTCGAGGCCACGCCGGGGTAGGCCACTACCGCCCACCATGTGGAGGTGATCTGGTTGGCCTCCTTGCTGGCCATCCAGTCGGCGAAGCGCTTGGCCTGTTCCGTCTTCTTGCTCGTCTTCATGATGCTGGTGGCCTCGATGTCCCAGCCCAGGCCTTCCTTCGGGAAGATCAGGTCGACGGGTGCGCCCGACTTCTTGACCTGATGCGCGCGGAACTCGAACGAGATGCCGATGGGGAACTCACCCGCGCCGGCCTGCTTGCAGGGCTTGGAGCCCGAGTGCACGTACTGGGCGATGTTCTGGTGCAGCGCGTCCATGTACTTCCAGCCTTCGGCGTCGCCCATGTTCTGCAGCCATGACGACACGTCGAGATAACCGGTGCCGCTGGAGGCCGGGTGCGGCATCGAGATGGTGCCCTTGTAGACAGGCTTGGCCAGGTCCTTCCAGCTCTCGGGCTTGGGCAGGCCGAGCTTCTGGGCTTCGACGCGGTTGAAGCAGATGGTTGCGGCCCAGACGTCCATGCCGACCCAGGCCGGCGGGCGGGCGCTGTCGGAGTAGGCGGGGTTCAGGTCCTTGAAGCCCTTGGGCTCGTAGGGCAGGAGCATGCCTTCCTGCTGCAGCAGCGCGAGGCTGCTGGCAGCCAGGCCGGCCACCACATCGGCCTGCGGGTTGGCTTTTTCGGCCAGCAGCTTGGCGGTGACGATGCCGGTGGAGTCGCGCACCCACTTCACTTCGATGTCGGGGTTGGCTTTTTCGAAGGCGTCCTTGTAGAGCTTCATGGCGTCGGTCTCGAGCGCCGTGTAGACCAGGAGCGGAGTCTTCTGCGCCCAGGCGGCGCCGCCGGCCATGAGGCCTAGCGCCGCAACGCACAGGGCCGCCGTGAGACGGCGCGTGCTTTGTTTCATCGTCATCTGTTTCTCCTGAAGTGGCTTGCTGTCACAGGGGGTGAGTGAGTGGCGGGCTCCGGCGCGTGGCGTTCCAAGGTCCGGTGAACGCAATGTAGATTGCTGATTGAAGACTGTCAATAAAAAATTGTTGACAGTTTTCAATCCTCGGGGAAAATACGCCCCATGGTCACCACCAATCACTCCGCCGCCCTCGCGTTTCTCCAGTCCAGCTCGCTGCCGATGCTGATGCAGGAAGAAATCGAGCGTTTGATCATGACCGGCGAGCTCCCCGTGGGCAGCCGCATCAACGAGAGCGAACTCTCGCAGCGCTTCAACACCAGCCGCGGCCCTATCCGCGAGGCGTTGCGTGCGCTGGAAGAGGCCGGCCTCGTGCGCAACGAAAAGAACCGTGGGGTCTTCGTGCGCGAGATTGCGTTCGAGGAAGCCGACGAAATCTACGAACTGCGCGAGGCGCTGGAAGAAATCATCGGCCGGCGCGTGGCGCTCGCCATCAAGCCCGACGCGGTCGAGCGCCTGCGCGCCATGCTCGATGCAATGCGCTCGGCAGCCCAGGCGCAGGACGTGGAGCAATACGCGCAGCTCAACCTGCAGTTCCACGAGATCCTGCTCGACACGGCCGGCAGCAAGAAGCTCACCGAAACCTACAAGCGCCTGGTCAAGGAGCTGCACCTTTTCAGAATGCGTGCGCTCGACAGCGGCGGCGGCCTGCGCGTGTCGGCCGACGAGCACCGCGACATCGTCGACGCCATTGCCAGCGGCGACCCCGACACGGCAGGGCGCGCGCTGCGCCAGCACGTCGCGGGCAGCCGCGCGCGCATGCACAAGGCCTTCGGCCGCGCCGATTCCGACGCGGCGACCGCATCGAACAACCCACCCCAAAAGGAAGTCTGAAATGACACCGGAGACACTCGAAGTCAATGCCCGCAGCTACCGCTGGATGAGCCGCCCCGTCGTGGTGGTGTGCGTCGATGGCTGCGAGCCTGCGTACCTGGATGCCGCCAT